>JBFIIN010000206.1:0-6410 GCA_041601225.1 Oceanococcus sp. | reverse complement strand
TCCGCATTGTTGCTGGCTTTCTGCGCCAGCTTTTTTCTGATCGCCATCAGCCCGGGACTGTGCATGACCCTGGCGCTGTCGGTGGGCATCCGTGTGGGCCTGCGCCGCAGTCTGTGGATGATGCTGGGCGAACTCAGCGGGGTTGCGCTGGTCGGCTTTTGCGTGCTGACAGGTGTGGCGGCCCTGCTGGTGCAGGTGCCAGAGGCCTTTCGCGTTGCCAGGTTTCTGGGCGCCGGCTATCTGCTGTGGATGGCCGCCAGGACCTGGCGCGCACCGGCGGGGCTGTCGGCCGCCGAGGGTGGCCGCGACCTGTCGGCCACCGGCCTGCTCGCTCAGGGCTTCATCACCGCGGCGGCAAATCCCAAGGGCTGGGCGTTCTGTGCGGCTCTGTTGCCACCGTTTCTGGATCGGGCCCGTCCGCTGGGCGGGCAGATCGCGATTCTGCTCGGCGCGATGTTGGCGATCGAGTTTATCTGTCTGGTGATCTATGCGCAGGGCGGTCGCCGGCTGGCCGGCTACCTCGAGCACAGGGGCCTGGGTCATTGGATGACGCGGGTCTCGGCGGGCATGCTGGTCGTGGTGGCCGTGTGGCTCATGGTGTTCTGAACTCGGGAGAGTGCAATGCAGCTGCAACGCGGTAATGCCACCGCCGCCGATGGCACGCGCATCGCCTGGCAGAGCAGCGGCGCCGGGCCGGCGCTGGTCTGCTGCCACGCGATGGGCGCCGACCACAGCATGTGGGATGCCCATCGCGCCGCGCTGAGCCGCGGCCACCGCTTGATCAGCTTCGATCAGCGCGGCGCCGGCGACTCGGATCATCCGCCCTTCAGCGAGGGCCCCGACAGCGCCTACACGGTGCAGCGCTTCGGCGACGATCTGGCGGCCGTGCTGGATGCGCTGGAGCTGGAGCAGGCCGCGGTGCTGGGCTATTCGATGGGCGCGATCGCGGCCCTGTCCTTCGCCGGCCGCTGGCCACAGCGGCTGAGCCACCTGCTGCTGGTGTCGGCGATGGCCTCGCGGTTGCCGCCGGCCATCGTCGAGCGTGCCCGGGTGGTCGAGCAGGTGCTGGAGCGCGACGGCCTGCAGGCCGCCTACCGGCTCTACATGTGCGGGGCGCTGCTCGAGGATCTGGCCGCCACCCCCGGCTTCTGGGACTCGCTGGCCCCGGTCATCGCGCGGGCCACACCGCAGGGCTTCAAGGGTTGTTTCCGGGTGACCATCGACCGCCCCGGCCTGCTGGACGAGCTGGCGGCGATCCGCTGCCCGACCCTGATCCTGGTCGGCGAACGCGACAGCCACTACCTGCCCGAAGCCCGCTTGCTGGAGCGCCGCATCGCCGATGCCAGGCGCATCGTGGTGCCCGGCGTCGGCCACCCGATGCACGCGCAGGACCCACAGGCCTTTCAGGCGCGGGTGCTGGAGTTTCTGGGCTAAGGCTCGGCCGGTCGACCTGCATGGTTTCGCTCCGTGGACGGGCGCGGTTCCCCCAGCTGCGCCCTGGCCGCACAATGCGGCGCCATGAGTTCCGCACGCAGCAGATCGCTGGTCATCGGCGCCAGCGGCTTTCTCGGCAGTCATGTCACCCGGCAGCTGGTCCAGGACGGGCAGGCGGTGCGCACCCTGGTGCGGGCCAGCAGCGATACCCGTGCCACCGATGACCTGGATATCGACCGCCACATCGGCTCGCCCTTCGACCCCGCGGTGCTGCGCCGGGCGCTGGACGGGGTCGAGGAGGTCTATTACTGCGTTGTCGATACCCGCTCCTGGCTGCGCGACACGCGCCCGCTGTGGGAGACCAATGTGCACCGGCTGCCGCAGGTGCTGGATGTTGCGGCCGGCTTTCCGCTCAAGGCCTTCGTCTACACCAGCACGCTGCTGACCATCGGCCTGCGCGCCGATGGGCCGGCCAGCGAGGCCGATGCCTTCAACTGGGCGGCGCAGGCGCCGGACTACGTGCTGACCCGGGTGGCCGGCGAGCGCTGCGTGCTGGAGCACGCGCGGCGCAGCGGCCTGCCGGCGGTGGTGTGCAATGTCGCTAACACCTTCGGTGCCGGCGATTACGCGCCCACCCCGCACGGCAAGATGCTGTGGGACGCGGCGGTGGGTCGCCTGCCTTTCTACTTCGACGGTGGCCTGATCTGCGTGGGCATCGAGGATGCGGCCCGCGCGCTGATCCTGGCGGCGCGGCGGGGGCGGGTGGGCGAGCGTTACCTCATCGGCGAGCGCTTCCTGAGCATGCGCGAGATGTTCGCGATCGCCGCCAGGGCGGCCGGCCGCAAGCCGCGGCATGTCCGCATGCCGATGCCGCTGGCCTACACGATGGCGGCCACGCTGGAGGCGCTGACCTGGGCGCTGCGGCTGGACAATCGCATGGCGGTGTCCTCGCTGCGTCTGCTCACGCTGATCCGGGCGCAGGACAACAGCAAGGCGCGCCGGGAGCTGGGCTGGCGGCCGGCGCCGGCAACGGCGGCCCTTGGTGAGGCGGTTGCCTTTTATTTGGCCCAGATGTGAGCCCGGCTCGCCCCTGGTTCTGCATTGCCGGTTCCGGAGCCAAGCCCACGCGCTTGCGAAACGCCGCAGGTGGGCGGCCGAAACCCGGGCCGGACCCTTCACCTGAAGGGTTGCCGATTCGGGACTTTAGATCGGCCTGCAGTTTCCGTGTGGCCCATTGCCCGGCTGCAGGCCAGCGGCTGCTCAATTCTCAGGCTGTGGCGGCGAATGGCGAGAACTTAAAATATGAAAAGCGGTGAGTGCTCCAGCTACACTAGGGAATACGATGCATGGATTGGTGAAACGCCCGATACAATTTTATGACTTGGCGTGTGAAAGGGTCGGGCCATTCACTGAAATCAAACTGGATTGGAGAAAATCATGAGCCGAATTAAGGCTTGGGCCTGCGCTGCCACAGTACTGCTGGTCTCGATGGCTGTTGGCGCGCAAGAGCCCACGAATGAGATTAATGTCGGCGGCCTCAACATGCAGGTCAAGGTATTCACCCCGTCCGGCTGGGTGGAACCCGGCGGAAACTTTCCGCTGATCCTGATTTTTCAGGGCGACGACAAGGTGCAGACGGACGTTCAATACAGCGTCACGCTGGATGAGGCCGCAATCTTTGTGAGTTCCAATTTCGCGCCCCAAAGTGGCGATGGTAGCGCGGGCAATCCGCTGATTTACGGCCCGGCGAATTTGCCTGCAAATTTCACTGGCAAGCTCATTATCGAGGTGCGAGCAAAGACCTTGGCGGAAGATCCCCAGATTATCTGGAAAAATCTGTCCTCGGATATCGCTCTCTCGGCCAACGGCGCCGGGCCGGTTCTGGCGCGTAGTCACGGTCCCAAGGTGACTAGCTTGAAGACCGCGCGTTACGGCGATCGACCTTTTCCGGTCGTCATGGTCGAGTATCAGGATGTTTCGCATTGCACCGGTCCGGGTGAGCCATTCCCGGAATGCACCAGTGACCACACTGCAGAGCGCCTGGATGAGGCCGTGAACTCCAAGACCAGCGGAACGTCCCTGTGGCAGCTTTATCAGGACATGTCTTTCGGTCAATTGCATCCGGAAGGCCGCATTTCACCCGCGCCGGGCAGCGGCACCCAGGCCTTTGATCCAGCTTACCCCCACAAATTTTCGCAACCGGCTCCGGCCGGCACCTGCACCGGCACAACTTTGGCAACATCGCCAACCTACCCCAGCGCCACAGATAACCGGATAGAGAACGGTTGGTACGTGCTGCCGGGCACCCAAGGCTATTACGGCGCCGATTCATTTGGCCACGGCCTGATCGCCTCGCAAACCGGTCAGGGGCTGGTATCCGGCATCGATGATGCCTGCGGCCCAACCGGGAAAATTGTGTTTGACGCCGCGTCGCTGGCCGATCCCGATATTGATTACAACGACCTGGATACCGACAAGGACGGCGTGGTCGATTTCTTCAATCTGATGTTCGCTGGCGATGGCGGCAACGGCAATCTGACGCCGAGCGGCATCAACAATGTGTGGCCGCACAAATCGGATCTGCAGGCCTACTTTTCCGACCCCGTAACCGGGCTGAAGGGCTACATCTCCAACGACCAGCTCAAGAATCTGTTTGACGAGCCCTTGTTCTACGTGGACACCACCTACGCGGAATTTACGACCACCGATACCGGTTTGCCAGTGTATGTGCGTGTTGGCCCGTACAACGTCAATCCGGAATCGGCGGTCGATACCGTCTCGGTTGTCGGTCATGAATACGGTCATTCCCTGGGCCTGCCGGACTTCTATTCCACCGGTGGCAGAAGCACGTACGGCTCTTGGAGCCTGATGGCTACCGATCACTTTCAGTTCATGGATGTCTTTGCGCGCCAGGAAATGGGCTGGATCGTGCCACGCCGGCTGACCGCCGGGAACATCATGCTGCGCGAGTCCAAGTTTGACACCGGCGAAATCCATTGGCACCAGCCGGACGGCACGCCGTACGTGCTGAGTGGCGAGGGCATTCACAATGCCGATGCCTACCGGCTGGGCCTGGCCAATGATCTGCTCATCGACGCCGTGCCATCGGGCAGCCGCGCCTGGTTCTCGCAGGCCGGAAACAATTTCGCCTGCCCCCCGGGCCAGGGCCATTTTCTGGACATCTTCTTGCCCGATCTGCAATCGGCATTTGCCGATGCCAGTTCCATCTCGATGAGCTTTCAGTCGCGGTATGACATCGAATGGGACTGGGACTATGCCTTCGTGATGGTGTCCATCGATGGCGGCGCGACCTGGCAGTCGCTGCCGTCCCTGAATGGCACGACCTTGTCCGAGCCGTACAACCCCAATGGCATAGCCTGCAATTTGACCTACGGCAACGGGATTACGGGTGTGTCCGGTGCTGGCGCGAACACGGTCGCGAATCCGAATCGACTGCAGAACACCTATCCGGAGGCGGTATTTATTGAAGATGCCTACGATCTGTCAGAGTTTGCCGGGGAATCCGTGATCCTGCGGTTCGCCTATGTCACCGACACGGGTCTGGCGCGCCCCGGCTGGTTCATCGACGACCTCGCGATCACCGCCGACGGACAGACCGTGTTTGCGACGGATTTTGAAACCCGGGAACCGGCACGCGTGTTTCCCAGCAACTGGGTCTGGGCCAGTTCCAGCGATGTGCAGGACGTGGATCACGCCTATTACCTGAGCCTGCGCGATCGTTTGAGTTTTGATTTTGATGGCAAGCAGCAGTCCGAGCGTGGTGCGCCCGGTTGGCAGGGGGGCGTCTATTTGATGACCACCGACGAAGGGCACGGATATGGCAACACGGGAGCCTCCAATCCACCGCCACAAAGCCCTGTGGACGCAGCACCCGAGCCCCTGAATGACTCGCCGAATCTGGACGACGCCGCATTTACCCTGGAGCGTCCGGAATTCAATGCCTGCAGCCATGTGGACAATTACTCCGCCGACCCCGAAGGTACGCTGCCGTGGATGCTGCCGCCGGACCTGGCCTTTGTGGTGACCAGTCTGACCGGCCTGTCGCCGGGGCCCGATCTGCCGGCCACGCCGGCCACGGCCACCCTGACCGTGGTGCTGTACCCGGACTGCGACCTGGAGCTGTTGCCGCCGGACCTGGCTATCGGCGCGGGTTATGAGAATCCGGATACGGATGGCGCCTATGAGTTGAGCTGGACGCGACCGTCCGGCGCCGTTGGGCCCGAGACCTTGCAGGAGGCGACCTCGATCGAAACCCTATTGAGCGATGACGCGGAAGAGCCGCTGGTCGCCGGGACCAACAGCATCTGGTCCGGCAGTCCCCAATGGTCCTCACAGCCGGACCCGGACACCGGCAGCATGACCTATTACATTGCCGATGCCGCGGGTCAGGACGAATCCCTGAGTCTGGTGAGTCCGATCGCGTTGCCGGCCGGCGATGCGCGCCTCACCTTTACCACCCGGCAGGGCCTGGAAAGTGGTTACGACTTCGGACTGGTTGAGGTCAGCACGGACGCGGGTGCCAGTTTCGACACCCTCGCCTCCTACTCGGGTCCGGCCGGCCTCGGCGCCACGCCGGTGGATGTCTTCGCGGGCCAGCGCAGCGTGGATCTGTCGGAATACGCCGGTCAGTCGGTGCTGCTGCGCTTCCGCCTGACCAGCGATGGCTACAACGAGGGCGCCCCAGCGGGCTGGTACCTTGATGACATCATGATCGAGACCAGCGATTTCACGGACCGGCTTACCACCACGCAAAATTCGGTGCTGATCCAGAATCAGCCCGTGGGAAGCTATTTCTATCGTGTGCGCACGGCCTATCCGGCGGGCAGCAGTCTGCTGGAGAGCCGCTACAGCAATGTCGTGGCCATTGATGTGGCCAGCACGGTGCCAGTCTCAACTCCGGCGCCGAGTCCGGCCCCCAGTCCGGCTCCGGGGCCGAGCGCTAATCTGGGGCGTGG
>JBFIIN010000205.1:0-6426 GCA_041601225.1 Oceanococcus sp. | reverse complement strand
GTCGCGGGCGATTCGCATCGTCGCGTCACCGCCATCCGCCCGGGTGCCGGTGGAATTGCATACGGCCCGGCTGATCGGTCGCGATGGCAATCCGACCGGCGTTCTGACTCTGATTCGTGACCGGTCAGCAGAGCATGACGAGCGCCGCAGCCTGAGCACTGCGGTCCAGCTGGCTGATCAGGTCCTGGATCAACTGGCTGAAGGCGTCGCGGTAACGGACAGGCACGGTCGCATTACGCGGGTCAATCGGAGATTGTCGCGCCTGTTTGGCTACACGGCCACGGAACTGAGCCGTATGGCGATATCCAAATTGTTGCCGGTGCCGTTCCTGAATGCGCCCGAAATCACGCTGGGACATTACGTGGGCGGGAAGCCCAACCCGGATCTGCCTCGGGTTGTCGCGTGGCGCAAGGATGCAACCACCTTTCCGGCTGAACTGGTGGTTGACGAAATGGGGGCACACAACGGCGGCTACCTGATCATGATTTCCGACACCAGCGAGCGACAGCGGCAGGACAATCTGACCATGCGTCTGGGGCGTCTGCTCGATCATGCGGCCGAAGAGGTTTATATCTTTGATGCGCACACTCTGTACTTCCTTGAAATAAACCGGGGTGCACGCGAAAACCTGGCCTATACCGTGGACCAGATACGGCGGATGACGCCTCTGCACATCGCACCCGGGCTGGACCACGCCACATTTGAAGGCTATCTGGCTGCCTTGCGGGGTGGCGAGACGCGCCAAATCGTATATCGCACCGAGCATCGGCGGGCGGACGGGTCCAGTTACCCGGTTTCCGTGCGCCTCAACTTCTCGCGTGACGAGGAACCGCCGGTGTTTATGGCGCTGGTGCAGGATATTACCCAGCAGCGTGAGGCCGAATCGCGCCTTGAGTTTCTGGCGCATCACGATGCACTGACCGGTTTGCCCAACCGGTTGGCCTTCTACGCCCGTCTGGAACACTTGCTGCAGACACGCCGTGATGGGGATCGCCTGGCGATCTATTTCCTGGATCTGGATGGCTTCAAGCCGGTCAACGATCAGTATGGGCATGAGACCGGCGACCGTCTGTTGGTGATGGCTGCCGAGCGCCTGCGCGAAGCGGTCGGCGAGCGCGGCATCGCCGCGCGGCTGGCCGGCGACGAATTTGCGGTGGCGATTTCGCAGCCGGGCGGGAAGGATGCGGCCGAATCGCTGGCCGCGCACCTGGTCGCGGTCGTAAACCAGAGCTACGATCTGGGCCTTGCGGCGGAACTCAGTGTGACGGTCAGCGTGGGCTATACCGTCAGCCCGGATGACCCTGCCCAAGACCCGGCCAGCCTGATGCGCCATGCGGATCAGGCAATGTATGAAGCCAAACGGCATCCCGAGATCGGCTACAAACTTTACGGCCAGGCGTTCGCGGCTTGAGATTCAGGCAGACCTAGGCGTGTGGGCGGTAGGAACCGATGCGCCGAGACAAAGCGCTTGCGGAGCGAATTTTTTGATCGTTCGAGGCGAACAGTCGTGCTGTTAAACGAGAAGGATCGGAAAATTCGAGCGAAAGCGCGAAATCGCAGACCATTTCGATTCTGCCGCCCACACTCCTAGCGGCCGAGTTGCACCGCCAATACATCGCATTGGCAGCGGTGCAATACTTCATCCTGGGCATGATTGAACACGGCGGCCAGGCCGCGCCGTGGATGGTTGCCGACCACGGCCAGGTCTATTCCGAGGCGGTCTACGGCTTCGCTCAACTCGGTGCACAGGTCGCCGACGGCGACCCGACAACTGGCGGCTTCGACGCCCTGCTTGGCGAGCAATTCCGCCAGGCGCTCTTTCGCGCGCTGTTCCAATTCCGGACCGAGGTCGATAGGCGCAGTCAGCATGGCTTCTTCGGTGCCAGCCAGGGGCACGTATTCCACAACGTGCAGGATATGCAAATCGGCATCGTGCGTTTGCGCCAGCGCGCGCGCGCGGTCCAGAACCCGGGGTGATTCTTCGTCGAGTGCCAGTAAGGTCAGTATTTTCTTGTACACCGTTTGCGCGACCTGAATCGACTGTCTTGAAAGTATAGAGCCTCTGGCGCAGCGGTCCAGCACGCTCAGGCCACAGAACTCCCGCCAAGTTCTTCGGCAATGGCTGCAAACTGTGCCGGATGAATTTGTTCGGGACGTAGCGTGGGGTCTATATCCAGCCGGCAAAGTGTATCTGCGTCGATAACCGACTTCAGGGCATTGCGCAGGGTCTTGCGGCGGGCTGAAAACGCGGCCAGGAGCACGCGGTCGAGCTGTGCAGGCTGCCAGGCCGGAGCCGATTCGTCGCTCTGGAATGGCTCAAGGCGAACCACTGCGGAGTCCACCTTGGGAGCCGGCACGAACGCTCCGGGCGGCACGCTGAGCAGTCGGGTGCAGCGGCAACGCAGCGCGATGGCTACGCTCAGACGGCCATAGTCACGGCCGCCCGGCGTGGCAACCATGCGGTCCACGACTTCTTTTTGGAGCATGAAGTGCATGTCGCGGACCAGGGCGCGGCTTCGCAATATGTGAAACAGCAGCGGTGTTGAAATGTTGTAGGGCAAGTTGCCTACTATGCGCAGCGGCGCGGGCTGCAGCGTTGCGTAATCGAGTTTCAGCGCATCGCCCTCGATCAGCCGGAATGTCGCAGCGGCGGCGAAGCGCAGGCGCAGCTGGGCTGCCAGATCGCGGTCGATTTCCACCACGCTGAGCTGGCAGCCGCTGTCCAGCAAAGGGGCCGTCAAAGCCCCCTGTCCGGGGCCAATCTCAACGATGTGGTCAGCGGCTGCGGGCGCGATCGCAGTCAGAATGCGGGCTATCGTGTTGCCGTCCGTCAGGAAGTTCTGACCAAAACGTCTGCGGGCCTGGTGGCTCATGAGTTGAGCAAATCCAGCGCCAGCGCTTCGGCGGCGATCAGGCTGCCGGGGTCCGCCAGGCCACGGCCAGCCAGATCGAAGGCCGTGCCATGATCCACTGAGGTGCGGATCAGAGGCAGACCGAGAGTGACATTGACGGCGCGGCCGAATCCGACATGCTTGAGCACCGGCAGGCCCTGATCGTGGTACATGCAGAGCACGGCGTCACAGCGGCTCAGGGCGTGGGGCGTGAACGCGGTATCGGCAGGGATGGGGCCGCGCACGAGCCACCCCTGTTGCTGGGCCTGGGCAATGACCGGGGCGATGAGCTGGCCATCTTCATGCCCCAGATGGCCGCTTTCCCCGGCATGGGGATTGAGTCCGCAGACCTGGATTCGCGGATTCGCAATGCCAAACTTCGCGCGCAAATCCTGATGCAGTATCTGCAAGCAGGCACGGACCCGCGCGCTGCTGATCGCGGCGGCGACATCGCGCAAGGGCAGGTGGGTTGTCACCAGCGCTACGCGCAGGCTGTCGGCAACCAGCATCATGACCGGCAAGTCGCAGCCGGTCTGCGCGGCAAGAAATTCGGTGTGGCCGGAGAATGCGATACCCGCGTCATTGATGGTGGCCTTGTGGATCGGGCCGGTCACAATGGCGCCGCGATGCTTCCGGGCAAGCCGGACCGCCTCGCGCAGGCAGGTCAGGACGTACGCCGCGTTGGCCGGGTCGGGCTGGCCGGGCACGCCGGGGATCGTCAGTGGCACATCCACGACGCCGAGCTGGCCTGCGGCGAGGGTCTGACCCTCCTGGAAGGGCACCAGCGCCAGGCTCAAACCCAGCCGGTCAGCATAGGCCTTGAGCAACTGCGCACTGGCTACCGCCACGCGGCTGCCGGAGCATGGCCGGCGGGATAGGGCGACCAGCAGTTCAGGTCCGATGCCCGCGGGTTCGCCGGGTGTATGAAAGATCAGGGCCACCGGGCCGCCCCACGGAGGCCGGCAAACTTAGACGTTTTCCGGTGCCGGTCGATATTCAACGTAGGCTTCGTCGCGCAGCCGGCGGACCCAGTTTTCGTATTCGTCGCCCATCTTGCGCTTGAAGATCGCGGCGCGGGCCTGAGACCGCTGAATATCCGCCGTGCGGTCTATTTCGCGTCGTTCCTGGAGCTGGACGATATGAAATCCGAAGGGCGAGCGAAACGGCTCGCTGATTTCGGGCGGCTTCAGCGCGTCCAGCGCCGATTGGAATTCGGGAACAAAGTTTTCCGGACCTTGCCAGCCCAGGTCGCCACCCTGGTTTGCCGAGCCGGGATCTTCCGAGTGCTCCCGGGCCAGGGCGGCGAAATCAGCGCCGTCCAGAATCTGTTGCCGCAGGTCAGCCAGGAGTTGCAAGGTCTGCTCGACGGAGCGCAGAACATTCGGTTTGAGCAGGATATGCCGCGCGCGCGTTTCCCGGACGTTGGTGCCCTGTGCACCGCCCCGCTTGTCCAGCAATTTCACGATGTGGATGCCGCCCGGGGTCACGATCGGGTCGCTGATCGCACCTTTTTTCAGCTTGGGCACAACTTCGGCAAACAGCGAGGGCAATTCGCCACCGCGCCGCCAGCCCAGATCTCCGCCTTCGATGGCGCGCGGACTGTTGGAATGGATCACGGCCAGTTGACCAAAGTCTGCGCCAGCGCGCGCTTTTGCAACCACATCAGCGGCCGTGCTTGAAGTCCGTGCGCGTTCCTGCTCGCTCGCGCCTTCCGGCATCGCCATCAGGATGTGGGCCAGATGATATTCCGAATCGTTGCCGTCGCGGCGTTGCTTTTCCAGCAACAGGTCCACGTCATCGCTGCTCACGACGATGCGTGATTCAACTTCCCGCTGACGCAAGCGCTCGACCAGCAGATCGTCACGAATCTGCTGTCGCAGTTGCAGATAATCGATCTTTTCCCGCCGCAACGCCTGGGCAAACTCGTTGAGCGACATGCCGTTGCGGCTGGCGATTTCGGCCATCGCCTGATTCAGTTCTGCGTCACTGATCTGCAGGCCGCCCTGCAAAGCCCGCTGAACCTGCACCTTGGTCACTATGATGCGCTCAAGAATTTGCCGGCGCAGGGCGTCCTCGCTCGGCAGCTCGCCACCGCGCGCGCGGAACTGCTGTTCAACATTGCGGTAGGTTTCGTCGAGTTCCGACTTGAGCACGACATCCTCATTGACCAGGGCGACGATATAGTCGACCACTTGCTGAGCATGCAAAGGGGTGACGGCTGCGAGCAGACCGCTCAGCGCGAATGCGCGGCAGATTTTGATAAAAGGAATCATGGATGTGCAGCGGAAGATTTCAGGGCGACAGAATATCACGGTCTAGTAGACCATCGATCCCCTCTCCAAGTTTCGCAAGGCCGGTTAATTCGAGTTGCAGATAGATCGAGCTGTTGAATTCGTCGGCATCGCCGTTGAGGTAGCGCCGCCAGGCGACCCGCGCTGCCCAGCAACAACTGCTGTACTCCACGCCTCCCAAGGCCTCGACGGTGCGCTGCGCGTCCAGGGCATAGGTCCATCGCGCCGCCAGGCGCCAGTTGGCGCTGACCGGCCACGCGATGGTGGCGTCCGCCTGTTCGAACACCGCGCGGCGGAAGCGATAGGCCATTTGCACATAGGAATTGCCACGGGGCTGGTAGCGCACGGCCGCCACTGACTGGCTGAATCGGTTGGTGTCCGTATTCAGCTGGCCGCCCAGGACTCCACGCCATCCTGATGCCAGCCGAAAATCCAGTTCACTCAGCCAGTCGGAACTGCCCGCATCCTGGACGGCATCGCCCGGCAGTCTCACTTTGGAGGTTTCCAGACGCCATTGCAGACCCAGGCGAAGGCGCAGCGGGCGTTCGCCGGTACTGGGCTGCATGAGGTTCGATGTCAGCGCGGCGGTGACCAGATTTGCATCGGCAATGCGATCCAGGCCAACGAATCGATTGCGCGCGAAGAGCTGATCGAAGCCGAAATCCGGCAGCCCGGTATCGAAGATTGGCAACGCATTCTGGTTGCGAAACGGCACGTACAGATAGTGCAGCTGCGGTTCCAGCGTCTGTAAGTGGCCATCCGCCAAGGGGCGCGCAAAGCGCAGGCCCGCCTCGGCTACGGCAGACGGGATGCTGCGGCGCTGCTCCTCCAGTGGTCCGCTTGGCTCTTCAAGATCGTAGTAACTGTAGCGATAATCCGCACCGAGCGCGGCAAAACCGGCTGGCGCGTCGTAACGCCAGTCCAGTCCGGCAAAAACGTCATCGCGCCAGCCCTGCACGGATCCATCGCGCTGAAAACGAACCGCCTGAAGCGCGATGCGCGGCCGCAGGTGCCCATTGCGATAGGCCGGTCGCCAGCCCAGACTCAATTCCGGCAGGCGGGCATAGGGTTCATCATTGCTGTTCCCGGTTTCGGTCAGCGTCTGGAAATCGCTGAGTCGCAGGCGGCTGTGGAAACCATTGTCCGGGCGATATGAAAGCCCCAGATTGCGGGGCAAATGAGTGCTCGCCGCGGAGGTCTGGCTGCCGCCCAGGTCGGTTAAATAAGCAATGTCGCTGACGCGG
>JBFIIN010000204.1:0-6428 GCA_041601225.1 Oceanococcus sp. | reverse complement strand
TGCTGCCACGCGGCGGGCATGTTGTGTTCATGCCGGAATGCACCTTGCGGGGCAAGATATTCACCTACTGTCATCGCTTTGAGATCTGCGGACACCGTGCCGGTGTCGAGCGAGCACGGGCTGGACTGCATCAGCGGGTCGAAGACGCCGTTCTCGGTTTTTTCGAGACCCGGTTCCGTGACTGAACGCGGCGCGCTTCAACCGGGCCGGGCGAGCGCCAGGAACATCTTGCGATCACAGCGTCTGGCGTGGCGGGCTTGTGGACTGTCTGCAAAACCGGCCCAGCGGTAGAGCGTCAGGGCCTGGGTCAATATTGTCGCGGTTTCCAGTTCCATGCAGCGGTATCCGCGACGGCGGGCCTGGGACAGGGCGTAGCCCAGCAGCGCGCGGCCGACGCCCGCGCCGCGCCGGACAGGGTGCAAATACATGCGCCGCAGTTCGCAGACCTCCGGGCTGACCCGATGCAATGCCACGCAGCCTAACAACTGCGTGGCGTCCTCGAGCACGGCGAACAGGCCCGGGTCGTAGAAATGCGGGAAATCGTCCATGTCGCGATCTATGCCATTGGGCTCCAGCCCCAGATTGAATTCCCGCAATACGTTGAAGATGAGCTCGCGCACGGCCGGACCGTCACCTGTCTGCGCCGGGCGCAGCCGGGCCTGGACAAAATCAAAATCCCGGTGGTCGACAGGCTTGCTCATCCGCGTATGCGGAATTTCTCCGAACAGGCAGCGGCCTGGGCCCAGGTCTTGATACTCCGCCGCCCGGTAAAGCCCTCGCGCGCTGTCGCGGGCTTCGACGAACAGCCGGTCATAGCCGCGCCCGCGACCAAGCCGCTCCAGGCGATTCAGCAGTGCAGCGCCAAGACCGCGGCCCCGATACTCCGGGGCCACGGCCATGGACCGGATCTGACCGACTCCCGGTTCGCGTGGGTGGATGCGGCCGCAGCCGATCACCCGGCCTTTGGCACTGAGTGCCAGCAGATGATCGGATGCGGCCTCGGTCGCATCCAGTTCGCTGCCCCGCGCCTGACCGTGCGGTTGGCGCAAGACCAACCAGCGCAGTTCCTGGTAGTCCCGCCATTGGCTTTCGGTCTGCGGTCGTTGAATTCGCCAGTCGGCAGGAGGCGGGGCTGAGGGGGCTATACTGGTCACCTTCGCGCTGGATGTGGATCGATGCGAAATATAGTCTCATTCCGGCCAATCTGGCTTGTGTTGCTGCTTGCGCTGTGCGCATGCGGCGCCGGCCGTGGCAACTCTGTGGTGCCAGTTCAGGCCGCCAATCCGCATTCGCCCCATGCCCTGAATCTCAGGGTCTGCGTTCGGGCGGGTGGCCAGCAGACGTCGTGCCGCTTGCAGACCCTGCCGCTGCTCGGCATGCAGACCAGCGACCCGCAACTCGGCGATATTCTGGATCGCACCGCCATCTCGCACCCCTGGATGGCCGAGCGCTTCGCCCAGCTGCTCGAACAACTCCCCGGCGATCTGCGTTTGCTGGCGCGGAGTCTGACCGCCGTGGTTATCGCCAGCGATGTGCGCCCGTCTTTTTACTGGCGCCGGACTGGGGCAGTTTATCTGGATCCCGCCGGCCTATGGTTGACGAACGCGGAGAAGCAGAGTATCGACAAGGCGCCGGATTTTCGTAGCGGTTTTGGCCAGGCCCTGGCGTTTCGGATTTTCTCGCGCTACGTGCAGGGCAACTCCTACGCCTGGCGCAGCTATTCCCTGGATGATGATGAAGAGCGGTCCCTGGACGACATCGCGCAGCCCATGGCACGCCTGCTCTACCACGAACTGGCCCACGCCAATGACTTCTTCCCGGTGACCACGCACGGTGAGTTGAACTCTGAGGACACGGTGGACGCGGCCGGTCAGGCGCTCGCTGCGCAGCGGATTTCCACAGCCCTGGAAGGCAACTTTCCCTTGGGGTCGGAATTGATGCGTGATCTGGCGCAGGTCAATTTTGCCGGAATCCCGGCCAGCGACGCGCAGCTGGCGCTGAGCCCGGCGGAGGTAGGCGAAGCCTTTGGGCCGGATCGGGCCAACGATGATTATGGCTACTTCACCCAGTTCGAGGATCTGGCGATGCTGTTTGAGGAAACCATGATGCGACTGCATTTCGATGTCGAACGCGATGTCGCCGTGACTGACGTGCCGCACAGTGACAATCCGACTGCAAATGACTATCGCGTGAGCTGGGGACAACGCGGGCGCCTGGGTGCGCAGCAGGTGCGTGACCGGGCCGAATTCGCGGCCCAGCGCGTCTTGCCCGAGCGTGACTTTCAGCCATTCTTTGCCGCCTTGCCGCCGCCGCGTCAACTGCGAGAGGGCGCTGGCTGGATCGATAACCTCAATCCGAACGGCGATTCGGCGAAGCAGGCGACAGGCAAGGCGACTGCGGATGAAACGCGCGGGCGTGACCTGGTCCTGGATTAGGTCCGGACTCCCATGCTGTATGGTTCATGGAAATTGGGGCGGCACGGCGACGCCGTGCGGAAGCACGGTTGCGTGAATTCTGGGAAGAGACATGGCTGAAGGCGGAGATAAGCCGAAGTCCACTGCCGCACAAGTGGGCGCCCCGTCGTTTCTTGAGCGCCTGTTCGGCGGCGAGGCGGAGGTGACCGACAGCAGCCGACCGTGGCGAATTCTGGTCGTTGATGACGACCCCGACGTGCACAAAGTGACGCGCATGGCATTGCGGGACTTTGAATTCGAGGGCCGAGGAGCCGATGTGCAGTCGGCGCATTCGGGTAATGAGGCCCGCACCGTATTTCGGCGCCATGCCGATGTGGCTGTGGCTCTGGTCGATGTGGTGATGGAATCCGAGCAGGCCGGGCTGGAGTTCGTGGACTGGGTGCGCACCGGCTGCGACCGCCCGGTGCGCCTGTTGATCCGGACCGGTGAAGCCGGTTCGGCTCCGCCCTCACAGATCGCCGCCAAACACGACATCAATGGCTATCTGGACAAGACGCTGCTGACCGCGGACCGCCTGAAGGCGCAGCTCATCATCGAGCTGCGGGCTTATATGACCGCCATGCGGGCGGAGGACAATTAGTCGATAAGCCGGCGTTGCAGGCCGGCGTAGGCGTCAATCCGCCGGTCACGCAGATAGGGCCAGACCCGCCGGATCTGTTCGCAGCGCTGCATGTCCAGTTCAAGGATCAGGAGCTGAGCCTGGTCGTCGGCCCGCGCGAGCAGTTCGCCTTGCGCTCCGGCCACGAAGCTGTGGCCCCAGAACTGGGCGCCGGGGCCACCCGCGGGATCGGGCTCATGGCCCACCCGGTTGCAGCTGAGAACAGGCAGACCGTTGGCCACCGCATGAGCGCGCTGGATCACGGTCCACGCCTCCAGCTGTCGCGCCTGCTCGGAGGCGTCATCCTGGGTGTCCCAGCCTATGGCGGTGGGATAAATCAGCAGCTCCGCGCCGGCAAGAGCCATGAGACGCGCGGCCTCGGGAAACCATTGATCCCAGCACACCAGCACGCCCAGACGTCCAATCGAGGTCTGGATGGGCGTAAAGCCAAGGTCACCTGGAGTGAAATAGTACTTCTCGTAATAACCGGGGTCGTCAGGAATATGCATTTTTCGGTAGCGGCCCGCGAGGCTTCCGTCCCGGTCAAAGACCACGGCTGTATTGTGAAAGACGCCGGCGGCGCGGCGTTCGAACAAGGAACCGACCACCACCACGCCGTGCCGGCTGGCCGCGGCGGACAGCGCGGCACAGCTCGGCCCGGGAATGGATTCGGCCAAGTCGAATAGGGCCGCGTCTTCCACCTGACAGAAATAGCGGCTGCGATGCAGTTCCGGCAGTACCACCAGATCCGCGCCCTGTGCGGCAGCCGAGGCAATGCCATCCAGACTGGTCTGCAGATTGGTATCAAGGTCCTCGCCACAGGCGTGCTGGACGAGGCAGGCACGCAGCCTGGCACTGTTGCTCATGTCAGTTCCGGGATGTGCATGGTTACGCAGTGAATACTGCCGTATTGTTCAATCAAAGGGCGACTGTCGATGGGAATGATGCGCCGACCCGGAAAGCAGCTCTGCAGAATGGCCTGCGCCTGCGCGTCGTTGGGGTCGGCATAGGTCGGAAGCAATACGGCGCCGTTGATCAGGCAGAAATTTGCGTAGCCGGCGGGCAGCGGATCGCCGCCGCGGCTGCGCAGCGGGCAAGGGGCCGGCAAGCGCGTGAGGCGATAGGGCTTTCCTTGCGGATCGCGCAGGCCCTGCAATTCGGTTTCCAGCGCGGACAGCGCCGCATGGCTGGGGTCGTCCGGCCCCGCGGAACCCTGGTAGACAATATGGTCGCGGGCAACGAAGCGCGCGAGGGTGTCGATATGGCCATCGGTGTCATCGCCGGCGATGCCGCCATGCTCGAGCCAGTGAAAATGGCACAGCCCCAGCTCCTGGCGCAGCACGGATTCGGCCGTGGCCTGGCTGCAGTCCGTGTTGCGGGCCGGGTCGAGCACGCTGCGGCGGGTCGCCAGCAGCACGTCCGCACCATTGGTTTCGATCGCCCCGCCTTCCAGGGTGAAATCCACTGAGCGCAGCGGCCAGGATCCGAAGGCTCCGGCAGCGTGCAGTCTTGCGCTTAACGCGTTGTCGGCGCTGGCCGGATACTTTCCACCCCAGCCGTTAAAGCGGAAATCACGCAGTTGCGGGCCGCTGGGGGTGTTTACCGCAATCGGGCCATGGTCACGTGCCCAGACGTCGTCGCTGGGCAGGATATAAAACTGAATCCGGCCCAGCGAGTCATCGCGATCGATGAGCGCGCGGGCCTCACGCTCCCGAGCCGCGGATTCCACGGTCACGATGACGCGCTGCATCTGTGCTGCGCTCACGGCGATCCGGGCGAAGCAGCGGATGACCTCAGCGTAGTGCGGACCAAAATCACCGTCCGGACGCGGCCAGGTAAGCATGAGCGCGCATTGCCGCTCCCATTCGGGCGGCCAATGAACCGACACGGCTTCGTGCGGGCCGCGGGCGCTCAGCGTCTCTCCAGTTCTTCGCGGTGGAAAATCGGCGGCGGCGCGCCCGGCACGATGGAGGTGATGACCTGGCGATGCTCAAAGACGACCACCAGCGTGCCGTAGTCCCAGCGCGTAATAGGCGGATCTCCAATCGGTCCACGGATCGATTCGGGTTCGCCCAGTCGCGCGCGGACCTGATCCATGGTCTGGCCCCGGCTCGGCGGTGCGGCGCCGGTATCACGAATAGCTGGCGCCGGTTCCGGCATGGTCAGCACATCGGCGTGGACGCCGCCTGCCAGAAACAGGCCCATACCCAGAACCGCAAAGCGCAGCTGTTGTCTCATGATTGCCTCCGAATTCCGCCGCAACTATAGCAACTCCAGCGGCACCTTATGGGCGCGACCCAGCTTCCATCTCTATACTGCCACGCCATGCACCAACCCTATGAAATTTTTGTTGGCCTGCGTTACACGCGGGCCAAACGCCGAAACCATTTCATCTCTTTCATCTCGGGCACTTCCATGCTCGGGATTGCCCTGGGGGTGACCGCCTTGATCACCGTCCTGTCGGTGATGAACGGCTTCGAAACTGAACTGCGTACCCGCATCCTGGGCATGACCGCCCACGCCGTACTGACCAGCCCGCATGGTTCACTGCCGGAGTGGGAGGCGTTGAGCGCGCAGTTGCAGCGGCGTCCAGAAGTGCAGGGCGTTGCGCCCTATATCTCCGGTGAAGGCATGGTGCGCAGCGGCCGTGAACTCTCGGGCGTGCTGTTGCGCGGGATTGAGCCCGCGCTGGAAGCGCGCGTGTCGAAGATCTCCGAGCATTTGATCTTCGGCGCGCTTGATGATCTGGCGCCCGGCGAATTTCGCATCGTGGTTGGGCGCCATCTGGCGGCCGCTGTGGGTGAGGGGCCGGGTGATCATCTGGACTTGATGATTCCCACGGCCAGCGTCACGCCGGCCGGCGTGGTTCCGCGCTTTCGTCGCTTCACGATTTCCGGCGTATTCGAAATCGGCATGTACGAGTACGATCGCAGCCTGGTACTGATGCACAGAGAGGATGCCGCTGCCTTGTACCGAATGGGTCCGAACGTGTCCGGCCTGCGTCTGGAATTCGATGATGTGTATGCCGCGCCGATGTTTTCGCGCGCTATTGCGGCCGATCTGCCGGGCATCTATGACGTCAGCGACTGGACGCGTCAGCACCGCAATTTCTTCGCGGCCATCCGCACCGAGAAGCGGGTGATGTTCATCATCCTGAGTCTGATTGTGGCCGTCGCGGCCTTCAATATCGTCTCGACCCTGGTGATGGCCGTGACCGACAAGCAGGCCGACATCGCGATCCTGCGAACTTTGGGGTCGAGCCCGCGCAGTATCATGGCGGTGTTCATGGTTCAGGGAATTCTGATCGGGACGATCGGAACTTTGTTGGGCGTGGCCGGCGGCGTGGCCCTGGCGCT
>JBFIIN010000203.1:0-6452 GCA_041601225.1 Oceanococcus sp. | reverse complement strand
TGCGGGTGACGGCGCCACCGGTCGTGCGCAGCGTCCGGATGGAGGATGTGGCCCAGGCCCCGGAGCCGTCCCCGTTGCCGGTCGTGACATCTTCGCCGGCCCCGGCCGCACCTCGGCCACCTGCGGTGCCGGTTGTTTCAGCCGCGCCGCAGGCAAGGCCCCAAGCCAGCCCGGCGCCGGTCGCGCAGAGCGGCTGGATTTTGCAGCTGGCGAGCTTTTCCAAGCGCGCCAATGCCCATGGTTTCGAGCAGCGCTTGCAGGCCGATGGCTATCCGGTATACCTGGAGCAGGTCAACATCGGAGGTCGCGAACTGTTTCGCGTGCGCCTGGCCGGAGGGGACAGTGAATCGCAGGCGCGCAAACTGAAGGCGAAGCTGGAGAACGCGTACGGTGGGCCGATCAGCCTCTACCCGCCAAACTGAGTACGTCTGTTAAGATCGCGCCAACTTAGCGAGTCCGCACTGTGATCTGGGTCGATTTCATTATTCTTGGCATTCTGGTCATATCCACCGTGATCAGCCTGTTCCGCGGATTTGTCAAGGAGATTTTTTCGCTGGCGGCCTGGATACTGGCCTTCTGGGTAGCGATTCGCTTCGCTCATCCGGTCTCGGATGCGGTGTTTGGCAGCGTCGAGGTCCCCTCCGCTCGCCTGGCACTGGGCTATATCAGTCTGTTTCTGGCCACGCTGATCGCCGGCTCAATCCTGGCTCACCTGATGACTTTGCTCGTCAAGCACACCCAGCTCAGCGGGACCGACCGGACCTTGGGCATGATTTTCGGCGCGCTGCGCGGGGTTATCATTGTCATGCTGCTGATCATCGTGGCGCAGATGACACCGCTGGACGAGGATCCCTGGTGGCAGGAATCCTATCTGATTCACCATTTTGAACGTCTGGCGCAGTGGACACTGGATCAACTGCCCGAAGAAATGGCGGAGCATTTTCGCCAGATCGAGGCTGGAATCGAGCAGCTTCCGGATCCGAGCTAACGAGGAATCACTATGTGTGGCATCGCTGGAATCGTGGCAAACGAAGCGGTCAATCAGGAGCTTTACGATGCCCTGACGGTTTTGCAGCACCGCGGCCAGGATGCGGCCGGCATCATCACCGTGGATGCGGACGAGCTGTTTCTGCGCAAGGACAAGGGGCTGGTGCGCGATGTGTTCAACCAGGAATCCATGCTGCGCCTGACCGGCTCGATGGGCATTGGTCACGTGCGCTACCCGACCGCCGGTTGTGAAAGCTCAGCGGAGGCCCAGCCGTTCTATGTGAACTCGCCCTACGGAATTTCCCTGTCCCACAACGGCAATTTGACCAATGCCGAGGAGCTGAAGCAGGAGCTCTACGTCGAGGAAAAGCGGCATATCAATACCAATTCGGATTCGGAAATCCTGCTGAACGTGCTGGCGTCCGAACTGGCGAAGATCGGCGGGCTGAAGCTGAGCGCGGACGATGTGTTTGAAGCCGTCGCGCGGCTCCATCAGCGTTGCCGGGGCGCCTACGCCTGCGTGGCCATGATCAATGGCTTTGGGATCGTCGGATTTCGCGACCCCTTTGGCATCCGGCCGATTGTTTACGGCCAACGCCAGACCTCAAGCGGTCCGGAATTCATGCTGGCTTCAGAAAGCGTCGCGCTCAACGTGCTGGGATTCGAACTGCTCAGTGATGTCAAACCGGGCGAGGCCGTCTGCATTACCCAGGGCGGCAAGTTGAGCAAGCGCCTCTGCGCGCCGGATGCACGCTACACGCCCTGCATCTTCGAGCATGTCTATCTGGCACGCCCGGATTCGATCATGGACGATATCTATGTCTACAAGGCGCGGATGCGTATGGGTCAGCATCTGGCTCAGCAGATCGAACGTGATTGGCCCGATCACGACATCGATGTGGTCATGCCTATCCCGGATACCAGCCGCACCGCCGCCGTGGAACTGGCCTCCGACCTGGGTGTGAAGTACCGCGAGGGCTTCATGAAAAACCGCTACATCGGCCGCACTTTCATCATGCCGGGTCAGGCCCTGCGGCGGAAATCGGTACGCCAGAAACTCAATCCGATTGATCTGGAATTTGAAGGCAAGAATGTGCTGCTGGTGGACGATTCCATCGTCCGCGGCACGACCTCGAAGGAAATCATCCAGATGGCGCGCGATGCCGGCGCCCGAACAGTCTATTTCGCCTCCGCGGCGCCGCCGGTGCGCTCTCCCAACGTGTACGGCATCGATATGCCGATCGCCTCCGAGTTGGTGGCGCACGACCGCAGCATCGAAGAAATCTCCAGGATACTGGGCGCGGATCGCCTGATCTATCAGGAGCTGGAGGCCTTGATTGATTCGGTGCGGCAGGGCAACAAGAAAATCGAACGCTTCGAGGATTCGGTGTTTACCGGAAACTACGTCACCAGCGATGTCAGCGAGGACTATCTGAGCCAGCTCGAGCTGTTTCGGTCCGATGCCGCGAAGCAGTCCCGGCGTGGTGGCGGCGAAGCCCGGGTTGTCGGTCTGCACAATTCGGTCTGAGGTATCCTTGCGCCCTCCCAGGATTGGGCGCGAATTGCAGACCGGGATTCAGCGCCCGCGCAGGACACCAGAGCAGACCGATGAAAGAGTGGGGCACAGCGACACAGGGCATACGTGCCGAGGAATTTCGTACCGCTGAGGGCGAGCATTCCGCGGCCATTTTTGCCACCTCCAGCTATGTCTTCGAGAGCGCGGCCGCCGCCGCGGCGCGCTTCGCCGAGGAAGAGCCGGGGAATATCTATTCCCGTTTCACCAACCCAACCGTCGCGGCCTTCGAGCAGCGCCTGGCCGTGATGGAAGGCGGCGATTCCTGCGTGGCCACCGCCTCCGGCATGGCGGCCGTGCTGAGCACCTGCATGGCCATGCTCAAGGCCGGCGATCATGTGCTGGCGGCCTCCGGTCTGTTCGGCTCGACCACCAGCCTGTTCACCAAGATCCTGGCGAAATTCGGGCTGGAGTTCGATTTTGTCGCCAGTACCGACCCGCGGGCCTGGCAGGCCGCGGTGCGTCCGCACACGCGCATGCTGTTCATTGAAAGCCCCACCAATCCACTCACCGAAGTGCTCGACATCGCAGCGCTCGCCGAGGTGGCCCATGGCGCCGATGCGGTGCTGGTGGTGGACAACTGCTTTTGTACGCCGGCTTTGCAGCGCCCGCTGGACCTGGGCGCGGATATCGTGATTCATTCGGCCACCAAGTTCCTGGACGGGCAGGGACGCTGCGTGGGCGGGGCCGTGGTTGGCGATGAGCAACGGGTGGGCGCCGAGGTGTTCGCTTTTTTGCGCACCGCGGGTCCCTGCATGAGTCCCTTCAATGCCTGGGTCTTTCTCAAAGGCCTGGAAACCCTGGAGCTGCGCATGCAGGCGCATTCGGCAAACGCCCACAAGCTGGCGGTCTGGCTGCAGGAGCAGCCGGCCGTGGAGCGGGTTTATTACACGGGCTTGCCAGACCATCCGCAGCACGCCCTGGCCTGTCGCCAGCAGTGCGCTCACGGGGCCGTGGTGTCCTTTGACATGCGCGGCGGCAAGGCGGCGGCCTGGCGCTTGATCGACAGCACTAACTTCTTGTCGATCACCGCCAATCTGGGTGACACCCGCACGACCATCACCCACCCGGCAACCACCACCCACCATCGGATCGGCCCGGAGGCGCGGCACCGGGCCGGGATCGGCGACGGTCTGGTGCGCATTGCCGTCGGCCTGGAGAATATCGAGGACATCGTGGCCGACCTGGAATCCGGCCTGGGCGGCTGATGGATATCAGCGCGGCCTGCCTGGCCGCATATCTGGAATGCGAGCCCGCCGCAAAATGCGCCCTGGTTCGGCGGCTTCCCGAGCCGCGCCAGGCGCCGCGGCTGCCCGGCCCACTGCCGCGCGCGCCGGGCCGCCCGGAGTCGCCCGTGCTGGTCCATCCTGCGGATGTGCCGCGCCGCAAGCTGGGCAGCACGGCGGGGCGGGCTGTCCTGGTGCATGCGATTGCGCATATCGAGTTCAATGCCATCAATCTGGCGCTGGACGCCATGCTGCGGTTTCCTGATCTGCCGCTGGCGTACTACCGGGACTGGCTCAGCGTGGCGCGCGACGAAGCCCGCCATTTTGAAATGCTGGCGGGGCGTTTGCAGGAGCTGAACAGCCACTATGGTGCGCATGCCGCGCATAACGGTCTGTGGGAAATGGCGGAAAAGACCGCACATGACCCCTTGCTGCGCATGGCGCTGGTGCCGCGGGTCCTGGAGGCCCGGGGGCTGGACGTGACCCCGGGCATGATCCGCCGCCTGGGTGAGCAGGGCGACCAAGCTACAGTCGCCATCCTGGAACAAATTCTGGCCGAGGAGGTTGCGCATGTCGCCGTGGGGAGCCGCTGGTTCGGCTACCTCTGCGCGCTGCGCGAACTGGATTCTCAGAGCACCTTCGTCGCGGCTCTGGACCGGTATCTGCCCAGCCGCAAGCGCGGCGGGGAATTGAATCTGCCGGCGCGCGAGATTGCGGGTTTCGGGCCGGTCGAACTGGCGGCTTTGTAGCGGGAGGCAGGACAATGGATGCAAGCGATGTGCTGGAGTTCTGGTTTGGGGATCGTGACGATCAGGCGGCCGTGATCCGGCAGCGCAGCGCGCTGTGGTGGGGCAAGGGTGATGCCCTGGACGCCGACATACGCCAGCGCTTTGCAGCCCTGACCCAGCAGGCTCTGGCCGGCGAACTCACGGCCTGGACCCATGCGCCCGCGAATCTGCTGGCCCTGGTTATCGTTTGCGATCAATTTCCGCGCAATATGTACCGGGGCACCCCCGCGGCCTTTGCCGGGGACCCGCTGGCCCATGAACTGGTTTTGCAGGCCCTTGCCGCCGGCTGGGATCAGCAGCTCAGCCCCATAGAGCGGGTTTTTCTCTATATGCCCCTGGAGCACGCCGAAGACCTGGCGAGCCAGCAGCGCTGCGTGAAGCTGAATCAAGCGCTGTGTGACGAGGTGGATCCCGCATTGCGGGAGAGTTTCCAGAATTTTGTGAAGTTCGCCCAGCAGCATCTGGAAATCATTGCCCGCTTTGGCCGTTTCCCGCATCGCAACGCAATTCTTGGCCGGCAATCGAGCCCCGAGGAAGCGGAGTTTCTCCAGCAGCCCAATTCGAGCTTTTAGCCCGGGCTATCCGTGCCGGTGCGCGATGATTTCGCACAGCGTCACGGGCCATTCGCGCAAGCGCGCGGGGCAGAACCGCTGGGCGACCGCGCAAGACGCGCCATGGATGCAAGGAATCAGCGCAGGCCTGCCGGATTCATGAAGAGCCCCGACCTGGGCGCGTCTGTCGGAAATTTCCTACAGCGATTGTCGGCCTGGGCGACTGGTCGCCTGGCGTGAATTTCGGTCTACTGAACCCGGATCACAGAGGAGTACTCGGCATGCAAACCTGCACCCTGTACCGATGCAAAGACAACCGCTATCTGGCCATTGCAGACGGCGCGCGTGACTTCGTTATCCCCTACGGCACCCCCTGCTTCAATGGCGAGCGGGTGTCATCGGCGGTCGCGCACAGTGTTCTGCACAAATTTGGCGGATACCTGTTTTCCCCCCACGGCATGACCGTACTCCCCTGAGCGGCTGGTTCCGTGAGTCGCTGACTTGCGGGGCCGGACACCTGATCTGCACCCCCCCCCCCTCTGAATTGCCCGGCCCTGCGCCGGGTTTTTTTTGTCGCCTACGGTGCGATCCTGCCGAATTGACCCGGCCGTTAGCCCCGAGCGTGGCCGCGGGTGCTATCTTGCAGCTCGGGCGTTGAAGCGGCGGACACAGTTCATGCGCAACAAGCTGGCAGCGGGACCTGGGCGCGACAATGAGCTGAGCATTCGCAGCGGCGCAAAGCGCTTGATCCCGCAGTTGATGATCTGCGTCGGGATTTCGCTGATCCTGGCCGGCGGGACTACCGCCCATGCCGGCGTGTACAAATGCATCGATCCCCAGGGCGCGGTCAAATATCAGCAAAATCCCTGTAGCGGCGCTGACCGGGAAGATATTTCGCCGGACCGGCCAGATCTGTCCGATTCCAAGCGTGACAGCTATCAGCCGCCGAGCCAGGTCGAACGCTTGAGTCCGCAAGCGCGCGAAGCGGATCCGGCGCCGCGTCCTGCGCCCAACGGGATGAGCCTGCCCCTGCCTGGCAACGCCAATTCCGGAGATAACTGCGACTCGGCCCGGGCCGGGCTGCGCAGGTTCCAGGAAAGCATGCAGGCCGGTATCTCAAGCGAAGCGGCGCGGCGTCAACGTGCGCGTGAATCAGAATACCAGGACCGGGTTCGTGCGCTTTGTCCCTAGACATCATGGATTGACCTGCCCCATCCGCAAAGGTCGTGGGTTACCGTGCGGATGGGTATCCAAAGGCAGAGCCACATTGAGGAGGGGCAGGTCATGAATGAGTTTAGCGTTTACGTGGGATTGGATGTGCATAAGG
>JBFIIN010000202.1:0-6464 GCA_041601225.1 Oceanococcus sp. | reverse complement strand
GCCTGGGCTTGAGCCCGCTGGACGGCGAACTGCTGCGTATAGATTTGCTGACCGAACACGCGCAGCTGCCGGGACTGATGGCCCACCTGTCCCGCATCGGTGCGGATGGTCTGTTCGGCGGTTATGTCTATGCCGATGCCAAGGACCCGCAGAATTACATGCTGTACTTATATCAAGACGGCCTGGGCCTGCCGGATCGCGATTACTACCTGGAAGACGGCCCGCGCTTTCGCAAGGCGCGGAGCGCCTACCGCGAATTCGCAGCCACCCTGCTGCAACTGGCGGGCACGCCGAACGCGCGAGCCGTCGCAGACCAGTTGCTGGAACTTGAAACCGCTTTGGCCAAGGCCCAGTGGACGAAGGTCGAAAGCCGCGACAGCGAGAAAACCTACAATAAGGTCGCGCTGGCCGAACTCAATGAGCTGACCCCAGACTTCGATCTGGCCAGTTTCATGCGGGAAATCGGGGTGCGCAGGCTGAACGCCGTCATCGTGAGGCAACCGAGCTTTTTCACCAGAATGGCCGAGCTCATCGCCGCCACACCACTGGAGATTTGGCGCGAATACTTCCGGCTGCGGCTAATCAGCAGTTTCGCGCCCTACTTGAGCCAGCCCTTCGTCGACCAGCATTTCAAGCTCTACGGCACGGCATTGAGCGGGACCGAAAAGAATAAGCCGCGCTGGAAGCGCGCTGTCGAGACGGTCGAAAATACACTGGGCGAGGTGCTGGGGCGCATCTACGTCGAACGCCACTTCGCGCCCGTGGCCAAGCAGCGCATGGATGGCCTGGTGAAAAACCTGCTGGCCGCCTATCGCGACAGCATCGCCCGACTGGACTGGATGAGCGAAGCCACCAAGCACCAGGCCCTGGCGAAGCTCGCCAAGTTCCGTTCAAAAATCGGGTACCCGGACAAATGGAAGGATTATTCCGGACTGCGGGTGGAGGTCGACGATCTGCTGGGGAACGTGTTGCGCTCCAATGCGCTGGAGCACGACCGATGGCTGGCCAAGCTGGGCGGGCCGGTTGATCGCGGCGAATGGCGCATGACACCGCAGACCATCAATGCCTACTACAGCCCGGTAGGCAACGAAATCGTGTTCCCCGCGGCCATCCTTCAGCCACCGTTTTTCCAGGTGGATGCCGATGACGCCGTCAATTACGGCGCAATCGGCGCCGTGATCGGCCACGAAATCGGTCACGGTTTTGACGACCAAGGCAGCCGCTACGATGGCGACGGCCATCTGCGCAACTGGTGGACGGATCAGGACCGCAAGCGGTTTGAGGAGCGCACCCGCTTGCTGATCGAGCAGTACGCCGCCTACGAACCCGTCAGCGGGCACAAGCTCAATGGCGAGTTGACCGTTGGCGAAAACATTGGCGATCTAGGCGGAGTCAGCATCGCCTTCAAAGCGTACAAGGCTTCGCTCGGCGGGAAACCTGCGCCCGTCCTAGATGGTTACACGGGCAACGAACGCTTTTTCATCGGTTGGGCACAAGCCTGGAAGCGCAAATACCGTGACGATGAATTGATCCGGCGCATCAAATCAGACCCCCATTCACCGGAAGAATACCGCTGCAATGGTGTGCTCTCCAACCTGCCCGTGTTTTATGAAACCTTCGGGATAGAACCGGGCCATGCGCATTATCAGCCCGCAGCCAGACGCGTCAGAATCTGGTAGGGGGCCTTAGCGCTTGAGGCACAGGCTCAGGCCATCCGCGAGCGGCAACAGGCTGAGCTCGATCCGGCGATCATTCCGCACATGAGCGTTGAACGCGCGTATCGCCTGCGTGTCGGGAGCCTGATCCTGGATTTCCGCCACCCGGCCTGACCAGAGCGTGTTGTCCACCGCGATCAGGCCGCCAGGGCGCAGCAAGGCTAGACAGCGCTCGTAGTAATCAATATAGGCGCCTTTATCCGCATCGATAAAAGCGAAATCGAAGCTTCCGGCGGCCCCCGCGGCCAGCTGAGCATCCAGCGTCTGCCGCGCCGGAGCAATCTGCAGCTCGATCCTGGCGCTCACGCCGGCGCGTGTCCAGAACTCCTGGGCAATCTCGGTCCAATTGCGATTTACATCGCAGGCCAGCAGGAAGCCATCTTCGGGCAGCGCCTGCGCCACGCACAGGCTGCTGTAGCCGGTGTATACGCCGACCTCAATACAGCGTCGAAAACCTCCCAAGCTGACCAGCAAAGCCATGAACTGGCCTTGCTCCGGGGCAATCTGCATCTGCGCGTTGGGCAATCGCGCTGTGCGTGCGCGCAATTCCCGCAGCAATTCCTGATCGCGCAGGCTGTTCTGCAGCAGATAGTCGTAGAGGACGGGGCTCAGCGTAAAGGAGCGATTTGACATGGCATGGAGTGTAAACCAGCGATCGCCAGAAGCTCTCCCTGAAACCTGCCCGCCGACCCGGAATCCGTCCTTCTAGCGGGGCTGTCCCAGGTCTGCAGGTGTCGACCGCAAAGCTTTACCGCGCATGCAATTACGCTATGCTATGAAAGGCTCATGCGCAGGTCGGGAGGCGCTGGGCATCCGGCTTCAAATCATTTGGGAGTGTCATCGATGAATCTGCAACGTGTATTGGTCCCCGCAATCGCCACGTTCTTCATGTCCGGCGCTGCCCTGGCGCAGGATGATGACGGCGAGGCCCATTCCACATATTTCAGCGTGCTCGGGACCTATGTGTTCGAAGTTGACAGCGATCGCAACACGCCGCTGACCGATATGGACGACGGGAGCGGCGCCCAGTTCATATTGGGCCAGCAACGGGCCAGCGGCTTCGGCTTCGAGTTGCCGTTCTCCATGGACGTGTTTGAAACCGGCGCCAATAACGGCACCGATTTTTACCGCTACAACCTGGGCCTGGACATCGTCTACGGCTTCGGTGACCGCACGGGCTTCACCCCCTTTGTGCTGCTGGGTGGGGGCGGCACTTACAACGACGTTTTCCCGGACGACGATGACGACTTCGCCTTCTACGCCAACGGCGGTCTGGGTTTCGTGACCGGCGCGATGAACCAGTACGGCATGAAATTGCGGGCCGAAGTCCGCTATATCTATGATGACTTCGGGCCCGGCCTCGAAGACATTCGGGCGGGCCTGGGTCTGGAATTCGCCCTGCGCGGCGCGTCCGAAGTCATCACGGAAACCATTGAATCCGTAAAGGTTATCGAAGTCCCTGCCGAGGGCGGATTCGGCGATGACGATGGCGACGGCGTAATCAATGATCGCGACCAGTGTCCAGATACGCCGATGGGGACCCGGGTGGACGGCGATGGCTGCCCGCTGGGTGATGTGATTGCATTGGATGGCGTGCACTTCAAGTTCAACAAGGCCGAACTTCAGCCCGACGCCCGGACGATTCTGAATGACGTCGCGCGCATCCTGAATCGCTACCCGGAAATGATCGTCGAAGTGGCCGGTCACACCGACAGTGTCGGTTCGGACGAGTACAACCAGGGCTTGTCGCAGCGGCGGGCGCAATCCGTCCTGAATTATCTGACCAGCACCGGCGTGGACGGCGGCCGCTTGTCAGCGGTGGGTTATGGCGAAAGCGAACCCCGCGCGACCAACGACACCGAAGACGGGCGGGAATTGAATCGTCGCGTGGAACTGCGGATCAAAAACTGAGATCAACTGGAGGCAGGGAACTCATTTCAACATCAGAGAAATTGCAATGCGTAGATTGATGAAGCCGGCGATCATCGCCCTGGCGCCACTGCTGGTGATCGGTTGCGAAGCCAACGGTGGCTTTCCCGGCGAAGGTGGCGGCGGCGGCGGCGGCGGTGCTGACAACGGCTTGATGCCCGGCGACACGGTTCCGGCTGATTTTGTCTGCGCCGCCTACGGCTCGGGAACCGTGACCACCAGCGAAGGCGGCGGAGGCTGCGAACTGGAAGCCGTTCTGGGGGCGGCCACCGAAGTTTGTGACATCGTCGACCCGGAACTGGCCGGCGATGGCGATCCGGAAACCTTTGCCACAGTTGTCGTTGCCGGTTCCGGTCTTGACCCGATCATTGGTTTTGGCGATTTTCAGACCGATCTGAGTCTGACCGTCCAATTCGACAGCACCATCAGCCCTTCGGGCAACCAGATAGCGGGTTTTGACATCGAGATACCTGGTTTCGCCGCGGAAATCTCGGTGCTGGAAACCATCGTGGTCGAAACCTTGCTTGATGGCACCCCAACCGGCGAAAGCGTCGATGCCGCCCCCCCGGCCGATGTAGGTGGAGGGATATTCAGCGGTCGGTACATCGCCGGATTTGTCCCGGCCCAGCCTTTCAATCAGGTGCGCATCTCCTTCGGCGGGTCGTTGATCGTGGATTTAGACGACCATGCCTATGTTTATGACGCATGCCTGGCAGCCGAGCCACCGCCGGCCGCTTGAGCGGCTACGGGAAAGGTCACAAGGGGGAGCTTCCGCTCCCCCTTTTTTGTCGATCGAACTCAGCCAAGCGCACGGCTATGGCGCATCGCTTGGCAGGCTGCGGTTCGCAGCCGCTAATTGACCCAACGGTCAGGAGACCGGATCATGTAGCGCCAATTGTGACGGGATAGGGATGGCTGACATCCCCATCCCATGTCATTTTTCCCTCCCCTGGCTGACGGCCTGCGAAGCCCGATGCCCCCGCCGGTTGAAACCCCATGACCGACTCTTTGAGCGCCACCCGTCTCGGCAGCGAAGTGCCGCGCCGCGGCAATCGCTTCTCTTTCAACCTGGCGCGACTGATTCTGTGGATCAACGGCTGGCAGGTCGTGGGCACCCCGCCCAATGCCCGGCGCTTTGTCATTTCGGCCGCCCCCCACACCTCGAACTGGGACGGTTTTCATTTCCTGGTGGTGGCCGCATATCTGGGCGTCGACGTACGCTGGGTCGCCAAGCAAAGCCTGTTCAAGGGCCTGCTGGGCAAGCTGTTGCTGTTTATGGGCGGCGTGCCCGTTGATCGGGCCGCGGCCGGTGGCCTGGTGCCGGCAATTGTCGAGCAGTTCAGGAACCATGATCAACTGGCACTGGTCATCGCCCCGGAAGGGACCCGCGGCGCAACTGACCTTTGGAAAAGCGGATTTCACCGCATTGCGCGCAGCGCAGGGGTTCCCATTGCCTGCGGTTTCCTGGATTACCGAACCAAGCGCGCCGGGTTCGGCCCTACGTTCGAGGCCGAGGCGGACCTGCGGCTCACGCTGGACAAGATGACCGCCTTTTATCAAACGATCACCCCAAAGCACCCGGAGAATTTCCTGCTGCCGCGGGCCGAGCCCGAGTCCGACGACTAGCTCCCGATGCGCATTGCCCAATTGAGTGATCTGCATCTGTGCGCGGCTCGCGATGCACAGGTGCACGGCTGGCCCGTGGAGAGGAGTTGGCACCAAGTCCTGGAACTGGCCCTGGCGAGCAAGCCGGATGCGCTGCTGCTAAGCGGCGATCTCAGCCAGGACGGCAGCCGCGCCGCTTATGCGCGCTTGCGCGACAGCCTGGCCGGATTTGACGGCCCGGTCTGGGCCATTCCCGGCAACCACGACAATCCCGAAAATCTGCGCGCGCTGCTAGGTCCGGTATGTAGGCTGGACAGCGCCAGCTGCGGCACCTGGTCGATTCTGCTGCTGAGCAGCTGGCAAGCCGGCCAGGTCAGTGGTCGCCTGAGTGCCCACGAGCGGCACCGGTTGCTGGACTGGCTGGCCCGGCTGAGCGGCCCGGGCCTGATCGCCGTTCACCACCCACCTCTTCCGCTGGGCAGCGCCTGGCTGGATGCGATCGGGCTTGAGCAGCCAGAGGAACTTCTGGAGCCTTTGCACGCCCATCCCACCCCGCTGGTGCTGGTCTACGGCCACGCACATCAGGATCATGCTAGCCGACTCGGCCGACACCTGCTCCTGGCCTGCCCGGCTACCTGCCGCCCGTTTCAGCCGAGCTCCGAACAGTTCACGATCGATACCGTTGCGCCCGGATTCCGGCTGCTGGATCTGGCGCCCGACGGCGCGGTCAGCAGCCAGATCGTGCGGCTCGCCACGCCAACTGTTTTCTAAGCTGAATTAGCGCGCAAAGCCACAGTAAATTCTAGGAAGAGTGCGCTAACCTACCGCTATGCAACAACTTTCCGAAGTAACCCACAAGTCCTGTGGATAAAGTTGTGGATGGACGCATTTCGGCAGGCACAAATAGGCATCAGCACTAGCTTCTTCGGGCGCTGATTAAATTGTAACCAGTATGTCTTATTCTCATAAAATCAATGAGTTATGTAATTTCACAAAAATTTCACTGGACTCTTGACAAGCGCGCGCACGCGTGGTTAACGGAATCCGTTTTTTGTGCATAACAGCAAAGCCTTTGTTGTCGGACAATTCTTACAAAATGCGGCGATTCCGGACATGAAAACTGCGCGCGTCAAGCTGGCGTCGCGCCGCCGCCGCGTGCTCAGCATTGCCGGCCTGGACCCCAGCGGCGGAGCGGGCAGCCTGGCTGACCTCGGG
>JBFIIN010000201.1:0-6524 GCA_041601225.1 Oceanococcus sp. | reverse complement strand
GTTGCCCGCCGTCAGTTAAGCGCCTGCCGCGATTCTTGTAATCACATGAATCCGTGATTTTCGCCCTGCGCTTCGGGGGTTTGCTGCGGCAAGCCCAATACCGTATCCAGAATGGTCCGCGCACTGCTGTCCTTGAGCAGGCTGCAGGCCGCGCCAAGTTCGTGCGCCGCACGCGCGCGCTGACCGCCATGGAACACGCTGAGTACCACCACCTGGGTCTGCGCCAGACGCGCAACCGGGATCAGGTCCAGCCCATCACCGTCGGGCAGACCCAGATCCAGCAGCAATATCTGCGGCCGAAAGTCCCGCAACGCAGCGCGGGCCTGGGCCAGGCTTCCCACGGCGCTCACCAGTCGCAGCTGCGCGCATTGGGTGATGATCACGGCGATGCGCTCGCGGATGCGCGAATCATCTTCCACCAGGACTACGGAAATCGGCATCGCCGCAGTGTCGGAGAAAACCCCGCGCCATGTCGTCACGAATTCAGGTGATTGTTGCGATGCCCGCCTCGTCCACCGGCAACCAGAGAGCAATCAGAGTCCCGGTGGCGCAGGACGTCACCTGCAATTCGGCCCCGATACGCCGCGCGCGCGTGCGCAAATTGGCCAGGCCGTAACCTTCTGTCGGGCTGGCGTTGGTGTCAAAGCCCACGCCGTCATCGCCCAACTCGAGATGCAGGCCAGCGCGCCCAGCGCGCTGCTGCGGTGCAATCGTAAGCGCGAAGCGGCTGGCGCGCGCATGCTTGAGCGTATTGGCAAAACATTCCTGCACCACCCGCAGGACCTGCAGGGTCTGGCCCCGTTGCAGAGCCAGATCTCGCGGCAAATCCTGCATATTCCAACCCAGGCTCAGCCCCGCCTCCGCGCCCAGCCGGTTCAGGCGCTCGCGCTGCATGGCCAGCGCCGCGCGCAGTGTCGTGTCGGACTGATCCAGCGAATAGATCATCAGACGCAAATCTTCCAGAGCCTGGCGCAGCGCGCCGGCCGCTGGCGATTCACCCTCACCCTGCAGATCCAGGCCAGCCAGCGCCGAGACCAGGGTGCCGCCCAGACCGTCGTGAATATCATGCAGGATCCGCTCGCGCTCCACGGCCAGCGTACGTTGCTCCTCACTGAGGCGCAGAGCCGCATAGCTGGCCTGAATCTGTGCTTCCTTCTCGCGCACCCGATCCGCCAGTGCGAGATTAAGATTCTCGGCCTCATGCAGGGCCTGATGAAAGCGCCACAACACGATGAAACTGAAGGTGATGAGCATCAGCGGCGACACATAGTCCGCCCACAAACCCTGCACCGGCGACAGCAGCCCGACAAACACCGCCAGGTCACGCAAACCCAGCCAGAAGGTCACCGCAGTAGCCTGCATCAACCAAAACCCGCCTGAGCCGGGCCATTGCCAGTAGCGGCGCAGCGCCTGCCAGACCACATAAGCGAACAGGCCTACCGCTACCGCCACAATGAGAATTTGGGCCCCTATAAAAACCGAGGCGGGAGCCAAGCCCAGCAACGCAAGGGCCAGCCCGGCCAGCGCTCCGCCGCGCAGCAGCCAGCCCTCCAGCCGCGGCCGAGACAGTTCGAGATAGCGATGCATGAAGATGGTGATGGAAATGGCGAAGGCCACGATCAGAACCACAAACAGCCATTGGCCCAGAGCTCCTGATTGGGACAGGGCCGGCACCGTGTACACAAAGGCGCTGGCCGACCAGGCCGCGCCTCCCCGACCCAGCCAGCTGTAAACATTGTCGCCGCCGCGCCAGTGACCGAGCAGCGCCAGAGCCAGGGAGACGGAGAGCATGATGATCGCGGCGATGTAGATCAGTTCAACTTTCAGCCACACTCGCCACAGGTAATGCTCGCGCAAAACGCTATCTGGCCCCAGGTAAACCGGACCGAGAAAGCCGCTACCCGACGCCTGGCCGAAAACCTGTATGGCCAGCTCGTTGGACCCGGCCCGCCAGCGCAGTTCCGGAATGGTCTGATAAAGCGGCCAATAGTCGGAGCGCGGGACCCGGCTTGCGCCAGGGTTCAGTTCCATGCCGTTCAGATACAGCCGCACCCGCGCACTGGTTTGCCAAAGCAGCACGGCCTGGGGCTCGGCTGGCAAATCGGGTTTGGCCAAGCGCAGTCGATACCACGCGCTATCGAGCTGCCTATGACCGCTCGACCACCAGTCATGCGGCAGGCTCACGGCCTCCCACGGAGCTGCATTGCCGGGGCTGAATTCGGCCTGCAGAAATGCGCCGGGTGGTGCATGCCAATGCACAGCCGCAATCAAGGCGACAGTGCCAACTTGAACGAGGAGGCACAGCGTCAGCGCCAGAATTCGGCGCCTCAACTAAGAGTCCGACGCCGCGGAGTGCAACCGTCGCAGCAAGCCGTGCCGCTCCGCCTCGACCACCGCGCGCCCCCGCGAACGCACGGCCAGCTTGTCATAGATGTGCCTGATATGGGTGCCCACGGTGTTGATGGAAATGAAGAGCTGGACAGAGATTTCGGCATAGGTACAGCCGTCCGCGACCAGCTGCAGCACCTCCAGTTCTCTTGCCGACAGAGCCTCAAGCAAACCGGGCGGCGTACGGGTTGGATCTGGCGCAGGCTCGCCCTGCACGAGCTTCAGCAGATAGCCGGCCACCGCCGGACTGATCGGCGCACCGCCGGCCAGCAGATCCAGGATGGAAGCACAGATGCTTGGCGCGCTGGCGTCCTTCAACAGATAGCCGCTGGCCCCGGCCCGGATCGCGTCCAGCACATGCCGCTCGTCGCCGAACACCGTGATCACCATGCAACGGGTCGATGGCCTGGCCTGCAGCGCGACCCTGATCAGATCCGTGCCCTGTCCGTCGGGCAGACCAAGATCGGTCAGCAGCACGTCGAAATGATCCCGTCGCAGCATGCTGCGGGCTTCGGCGCAGCTGCCCACCGCAGCCACAACTCGCAAATCGGCGTGCGCCGCTATGACCCGTTGCAAGCGCTCGCGCGTGCGCGTGTCATCTTCAACCAACAGCACGTCGTAGGGCATAGCCTTGCGCTCATCAGCCGGTACCACCGATGCGCAAGTATACGCGCCGTTCTCTACGTAACTGGGCGCCACCAGGCAGCCGCGCGACCGCAATCCCTGCGGCCATAGCTGGTTACAAGTGAGTATAAGTAACACAAACGCCCAATCTCGGGTAATCCACTGCACCCAAGTCCTTGCCAGCAATCGAACTTTGGGTGACTTCGGGTGCTTGCCAAGCGATTTGAGCCGAGCGTGCGTGAGGAGTGAGCTTGTTTCGAGCCCCGGAGCCATGCAGAGCGGCGCTTTTCTGACCTCAAGACGAACGAAGCCCCGCCGCTTTGGGAGGCGCATTGGTTTGGAATGTCATCCTTGCAGGATTGGAGCCTTCTGCTTTCGCGGTGGGCCACGCACTGCCGGCCGATGGTATGCCTGCGGCATCGCGCCCTGACAAATTCGCCGGGAGCGAATTTGAACAGCGTCAGAGGGCAGGAAGCCCGAATACCCGCCAGGTGATCCAGGATCTTCTTGATGGCCACCGGATCTTCGATGGCGGCCACGATCCTGACCGCACCGCTGCACGCCTCGCACGCCTGAACATCGATATCAAATACGCGCTTCAAGCCCTTCGCCCAGGTCATTGCCGTGTGCTTCTCGGCTGGCGTCTTCTCCTCTAGCCCAACACCGGGACTTTGGCGGCCCTTGCCCCGCTTGGCCGGTGTTACCTGAGCGCGCCAGTGACTGTTTGGCGCAAATACGACGTGGAATCGCGTCAGATTCACTCTCGGCTTCGGAACGAGGGCGGCGAGTCGGGCCAGGAAATCCATCGGCTCAAAGAAAACGTGGGTCGTTCCGTCCCGATAAGGCGTTTTCAGCTGGTCGCGCACCAGGCCGTTGTTTGTCAGTGACAGCCGTTTCTCGGACACCGCTGGCCGACTGATGTAGCGACATAGCCGCTCCAGTTTGTCGCGCTGATCTGCCCGAGCCGCCACGCCGGCGTGCAAAGAGAAGCCGCTGACCTTGCCGGGAACGACAATGCGTGGGAGTCGGGCCATGCAGGGGAACTAAACTACGCTGCAAATTGGGGCAATTGGTAAGGTGTCGCCGTAATGCTTACGCTGCAAATTGGGGCAATTGGTAAGGTGTCGCCGTAATGCGCGTAATGCGTAATGGTGTCGCCGTAATTGTAATTGTCAAATTGGGGCAATTGGTAAGGTGTCGCCGTAATTCTGGTAATTCCTGGGTGATGCCACCAAAACTGGCGCCGATCATGCCGACCCGGCCGTCGGACCACGGCTGCGCGGCGGTCCACTCGATGGCGTCATAGCCATCCTCTCCCAGGTTTCTGACGAAGGGATTGAAATCGCCCTCCGAACAGCCGGTTCCGCGGACCGAGACCCCAAGCAGCGCATAGCCCCGCTCGAGTAAGGCTTCCTTGTAGGTTCCCGCGCCATTGTCGGAAAAATCGGACCCTGCCGCGTAGCCTTCATAATTGATTATGGTCGGAAACGGTCCATCCCCTTCCGGCAAAATCAGGTGGTAGCGCAGCCTGATGCCGTCGCGCGTGAGCAGCCAGCCCCGGGCTTCCGCATTTGAGGTGACTCGCACGACGCGTCCCGGAATTTCCTCGGCGCCGGCGCCGACGGAGAGCGGCGCGGTGGACTCGCAGGCGGCAAGCAGCAAGATGCCGACGCTCATGACTATTCGCAGACAATCCATGAATTTCATTACCGGAATCTCATCCTTGACCAAGCGCCGCCCTGGAGGACGGGCACGCCGTGCGATGGGGCAGGACCGAGCACCAAACCTGGCCAGCGCAAGAAACTGCGGCTGATGCCAGTGTGCCTGAATTGCCCCGCTATTGCGCCGGCCACGCTGTGTTAGATCCGCTGGCCGGCCCAGGCGACATGATCTAGTATCGATGAGGGCATTCCGCGACGCCGCAGGGAACCTGAACCATGCACATCGTCATCATGACCACGGACCGCTGCAATGCGGCCTGCACCCATTGCAGCACCAGCTGCGGCCCGCAGCGCGACGTCCATCTGCCGCGTGAAACCATCATGCGAACGATGGCCGAAGCCGCGGACCAGGTCGCGGCGGACGAAACGCTGGATTTCTGTTTCAGCGGCGGCGAGCCGTTTCTGGATTTCGAGCTGCTGCACGAGCTGGTGGCTTACGGCCACCAGCTGGGCGCCTCGATCACCTGCGTCAGCAATGCCTATTGGGCGAGTTCGCAACCCAAAGCCACAGATTTGCTCAAGCGCCTCAAAAACGCCGGCCTCAACGCCCTCGCGGTAAGCAGTAGCAGCTTTCATGAGCAATTCATCAAACGCTCGCGCGTTCAGCGGGCCCTGGCCACCGCGCAAGCGCTGGGCCTGGAAACGCATTTGAAATTTGTGAGTACCGCTACCGATCCGCACGCGGGCCACCCCATGGTACTTTGGGCTCAGCAAGCCGGTCTGGACTACATACAGGTCATTCCGCTCATGCCCACTATTCGTGATGAAGCGAGCTTGCCGGAGGCCGAGTTCGAGCGCGCTGATGCCCTGCCGCAAGGCCCCTGCCCCGCGCCGGTCATGACCCTGCGCGAAACCGGCCAGACCTATAGCTGCTGTACTCCCGGCGCGCATAACGACTTCTTCGCGCTCGGCAACGCTGCGCAGGCAAGCTTTGCGGCGCTCCGCCGAGCTTTTTACTATGGCGGCATCCAGCGCGTGGTGCGCGAGCAGGGCCCGGCCTATTTCGCCCGGGCGATCCGCGCCCAGGGCCAGGGCGATCGGCTGCGCCCAGCCTACGGCGGCGTTTGCGATCTTTGCACCCATATCAGCCAGGACCCGGCCATGGCCAGGGTCGCCCAGAAAGCAGCCAAGGACTACGCAATCGCCACCCTCAAAGATATCTTGGCGCCGGCAGCCTGAAAACCCCGGCTGCGGCATACCCGTTCGAGCCAATTTGACGTATTGTTAGCCCTTAGAAAGCGCAGTTTTGGGCTAAGCGCACACAAAAAGAGTTGCCAGGGACGGCATGCCGAGTTGAGAACAGGGGCAGGCATGGCGACGGAGAAATTTCCGGGCTGGCTACCCGTACAGGTAGCCAAACACTATGGATTTCCGCTGCAATACAGCGGCAAGGGTCAAGCGCTGGCCATCGTCTCTCTGGGTGGCCCGCTCGACCTGGACGAGCTCAGGGCTGATTTTCAGGCCATGCGCATCACCATGCCGAACATCCGCATGGTCGAAGTTGATGCGGATAAGATCAGCGCACAGCAGAATCAATTCAGCGCCGGCGAAACCCATCTGGATGTAGAAGTCATCGGCAGTCTTTGTCCGGACGCAAAAATCACGATCTATCGGGCTCCCAATCCGGGCGGCATAGCCGCCGCCGTGAACGCCGCGGTTACCGACAAGAACCATGTGATCTCGATTTCCTGGGGAAATTCGGAGTTCTTCTGGGATGCGCGCACCGCCACCGAAACCGCCCTGGAGAAGGCCTGCAAACAGGGCATCACGGTTTGTGCGGCGGCCGGCGAT
>JBFIIN010000200.1:0-6528 GCA_041601225.1 Oceanococcus sp. | reverse complement strand
GACTCTGTTTGCCCGTGCCAAAGGCGCAGTCGCCGCGCCGACGGCGGGCCTGCATTTCGATACGGAATTGCTGGCAGCCATTCAGGAGCGGGGGGTGTCCACGGCCTGTATTACCCTGCACGTTGGGGCCGGCACCTTTCAGCCGGTGCGGGTGGATGACCTGGCGACCCACAAGATGCATGCCGAGCGCTACCGCGTGACGGCTGATCTGGTCGAGCAGGTCAGACACACCCAGGCAGCCGGTGGCCGCGTTGTGGCGGTGGGCACCACAGTGGTGCGCGCCCTGGAGTCGGCAGCAGTTGATGGGGGACTTGCGCCCATGGCGGGCGAAAGTCGCCTGTTCATTACGCCCGGCTATAAGTTTCAGGTCGTGGATGCCCTGTTGACCAACTTTCATTTGCCCGAATCGACCCTGCTGATGCTGGTCAGCGCCTTTGCCGGGCATGGACCGATCATGGCGGCCTACCGGCATGCGGTGGCTCAGCGCTACCGCTTTTTCAGCTACGGCGATGCCATGTGGCTGCCTACGCGGGCCGATAGCGCGCACAATAGCGCGCATGCAATTTGAACTTTTGAGCACCGACGCCGGCGCGCGGCGCGGACGGCTGCGTTTCGCGCGCGGCTTGGTGGAAACCCCGGCCTTCATGCCGGTGGGCACTTACGGCACGGTCAAAGCCATGACCTCGGAAGAACTGCGCGTGGTGGGCGCGCAGATCATCCTGGGCAACACCTTTCATCTGATGCTGCGGCCGGGTACCGAGATTATCCGTGCCCATGGTGATCTGCATGACTTCATGCATTGGGATGGGCCGATTCTCACGGACTCGGGCGGCTTTCAGGTCTGGAGCCTGACCGAACTGCGCAAATTGACGGAGGAGGGCGTGGAGTTCCGCTCGCCGGTCAATGGCAACAAGGTGTTTCTGAGCCCGGAGCGCTCCATCGCGGTTCAGCATGGGTTGGGCTCTGACATCGTGATGCAGTTCGACGAATGCACGCCATATCCCGCCAGCGCAGATCAGGCGCGCGAGTCCATGGAACTGTCGCTGCGCTGGGCGGCGCGCTGCAAGTCGGCCCATGGTGGCGCGGACAGCGCGCTGTTCGGCATTGTGCAGGGCGGGATGCATCCGGATTTGCGGGCTCGCTCGCTGGCCGGCTTGCTGGATATCGAGTTCCCCGGCTATGCGATTGGTGGCTTGTCAGTCGGTGAGCCTGAAGCCGAGCGCCTGAAAGTTCTGGACGGGTTGGCCCCGCTATTGCCGCCGGAGCAGCCGCATTACCTGATGGGCGTAGGCACGCCGATGGACCTGGTGGAAGCTGTGGCGCGCGGCATCGACATGTTCGACTGCGTGATGCCAACCCGCAACGCGCGCAACGGACATCTGTTCACCAGCGAGGGGGTCGTGCGCATCCGCAACGCCCAGCATCGCGGCGATACCCGTCCCCTGGACCCGGCCTGCGCATGTCCAACTTGCCAGAATTACAGCCGCGCCTATCTCTATCATCTCCAGCGCTGTGGTGAGATTTTGGGTGCGCGCCTCAACACGATCCACAATCTATGGTTCTACCAAAGCTGGATGCGCGATATCCGCACGGCGATCGAAGATGGGCGATTCGCGGACTTCGCCGCGCAGGCTCGGGCCCGATTCGTGGCATAATCCGGCGCCATTTCTCAGCCCTTTGACCAAAAACTCATGGATTTTCTGATTTCTGCCGCTCACGCCCAGGCCGGCGCTCCCCAGCAGCCGAGCATGATGGCGCAGCTGTTCCCTTTAATTGCTTTGATGGTGTTGTTCTATTTCCTGCTGATTCGCCCGCAAATGAAGCGGAACAAGGAGCACAAGGAAATGCTCAGCAAGGTCGGCAAGGGTGACGAGGTCGTAACCGGCGGCGGCCTGGCTGGCAAGGTCGTCGATCTGGGCGAGGTGTTCATGACGGTTGAGATCGCCGAAAACGTCCACATTAAGGTGCAGAAGCAATCCGTGACCAGTGTCCTGCCCAAGGGCACGATCAAGCAGCTCTGACCCCGTGTCCGGCCTTCGCGCCGGTCCGATAGGAATCCCCAAATGAACAGGTCTCCCACCTGGAAAGTTCTGACTCTGGTGGCCGTACTCGTATTGAGTACGCTCTATGCACTGCCCAACGTATTTGGCGACGATCCCGCCTTGCTGATTTCACCGGATTCCGGCGCAGCCGTGAGGGTCGCTGACCAGGAGCGGGTCGATCAGGCCCTGGCCGGCGCAGGTATTGGCGTGCTGAGCAGCAAGGTGGTGGAGAGTCGCGTGGAAATCCGGCTGGCCGCGGAATCCGAGCAGCTGCGCGCGGCCGATGTGCTCAAGCGCGCCCTGGGCCACGACTACATCGTGGCTCTGACCATGATCCCCCGAACCCCCGGCTGGCTGGTGGCTTTTGGCGCGGACCCGATGGCCCTGGGGCTGGACCTGCGCGGCGGCGTGCATTTTCTGATGGAAGTGGATCTCAAGTATGTGATCGACAAGGCCAATGAGCAATATGCGCGCGAGCTGCCGTCGTTTCTGCGCAATCAGGAACCGCCCATTCGTTATACGGGCCGCCGGAGTACCGATGCGGGGGTGGAACTGGATTTCAAGGATCAGGCTACCCGGGAGACCGCCCAGGCCGCATTGGCGGCGGAATTCCGTGAATTGCAGTTTGCGCCGGGCCTGAATAATCCGACCACTCTGCAGGCCAGCCTGGCCGAGGAAGAGGTCCAGCGGATTATTGATTTTTCGGTCAAGCAGAATCTGACGACCATGCGCAATCGCGTGAATCAACTGGGCGTGGCTGAGCCGGTGATCCAGCGGCAGGGCCGGGACCGGATCCTGGTGCAACTGCCCGGCGTTAAGGATCCGACCCAGGCCAAGTCGATTCTCGACGCCACGGCCACCCTGGAATACCGCGCCGTAGCCGAAGGCGAGGATGCTGCGCTGGCCGCGCGTACGGGCGTCCTGCCGCCAGACACGGACCTGTACTACGAGCGGGATACGGGTCGGCCCATTTTGCTGAAGAGCGACATCATCGCCACCGGCAACCAAATTGTCGATGCGGCCGCGACCTTCGATTCAGAATCCAGTTCGCCGGCGGTTTCGGTGACCCTGAACGGCCAGGGTTCCAAGCGCATGTTTGACTACACCGAGCGTAATGTCGGTCGCTTGATGGCAGTGCTGTTCAAGGAAACCGATATCCGGGTGAGCTACGACAGGAACGGTGAAGCACAGCGCGAGCGGATCGAAACCGAAGAGGTCATCAGTGTGGCCACCGTGCGCGGCGTTTTTGGCAAGCGCTTTCAGACCACGGGCCTGAGCAGCAAGGAGGCGCACGATCTGTCCCTGCTGCTGCGCGCAGGCGCTCTGGCGGCGCCGATTTCGATTGTGGAAGAACGCACGATTGGCCCCAGCCTCGGGCAGGACAATATTGATCAGGGGCGCAATGCCGTGATTCTGGGCTTTGTCATGGTCGTCATCTTCATGGCCCTGTATTACCGCGTCTTTGGCCTCATCGCTGATCTGGCGCTGATCCTGAACCTGGTCCTGATCATCTCGGTGCTCTCGTTGCTGCAAGCGACGCTGACCCTGCCCGGGATCGCGGGCATCGTGCTCACGGTGGGTATGGCTGTGGACGCCAATGTGCTGATATTCGAGCGCATACGCGAGGAACTGCTGTCCGGCTCCAGCGTGCAGCAGGCGATTTCCTCCGGATATGACAAGGCCTTCATCACCATCGCTGATGCGAATATCACCACCCTGATCGCAGCCGTGGTTTTGTTCGTGTTCGGGACCGGGCCGATCAAAGGTTTCGCGGTTACGCTGTCCATCGGCATCGTGGCGTCCATGTTCACCGCCATTTTCGGCACGCGCATCGTGGTGAATGCGCTCTACGGCGGCCGTCGGCTGTCCGACATTCCGGTTTAGGGAGCGCGTCGTGCGAGCATTATCCAAAGAGACAAACATTGATTTCATGGGCGTGCGCCACGTGGCGGCTGTGCTGTCGCTGGTGCTCGTCGTGGCGTCGATCCTGACGATCGTCGTGCGCGGCTTCAATTTCGGGATCGATTTCACGGGTGGGGTGCTGGTGGAGGTGGGCTATCCGCAGCCTGTCGAACTGGATGCGATCCGGTCGGCCCTGACCGCAGCGCAGTTTGGCGACGCGCTGGTGCAGCATTTCGGCTCGTCACAGGACGTTTTGATCCGGCTCGCACCGAATGAGGATGCCGGAGCCAAGCTGAGCAATGCGGTGTATGCCGCCCTGCAGGCAACCGGCGATCAGGTGGATTTGCGGCGCATTGAGTTTGTGGGGCCGCAGGTTGGTGAGGAACTGACCGAAAAGGGCGGCCTGGCCATGCTGTTCGCCCTGATGGGAATTTTCATATACGTGCTGCTGCGCTTTCATTGGAAATTTTCGACCGGTGCGGTCGCGGCGCTGGCGCATGATGTGATTCTGGTGCTCGGTCTGTTCTCGATGTTGCAGCTGGAATTCGATCTGGCAGTGCTCGCAGCCCTGTTGGCGGTCATCGGTTACTCGCTGAACGACACCATCGTCGTTTTTGATCGCTGCCGCGAAAATTTCCGGCGCAAGGGTGCTGCGGGCAATGAAGTCGCCATACTCAACATTTCGGTAAACCAGATGTTGTCGCGCACCCTGATGACCTCTGTCACTACCCTGCTGGTGCTGGTCGCGCTATATGTAGTTGGCGGCGAAGCCTTGGCGGGCTTTTCCCTGGCGCTGATTGCCGGCGTGGTGGTGGGCACCTACTCGTCGATTTACGTGGCGGGTAATGTCTCGCTGCTGATCGGGCTGAAGCGCGATGATCTGGTACTGCCCACCGTCGAAGCCCTGGACGACAGCGGCGCGCAGGTCTGAGCGCAGAGCCATCCGGCGATGGTCGTCGAGATTCTGCTCTGGACCGCCGCGGTTCTGCTGGTGGGGTTGGGCATGGTGGGGCTGGTTATTCCGGCGATTCCCGGCCCGCCGCTGCTGTTCTGTGGTTTGCTGTGTGCAGCCTGGGCCGAAGACTTTGTCCATGTGGCGTTCTGGACGCTGCTGATCCTGGGCCTATTGGCGTTGATCGGCGTGCTGGCGGACTTCGTGGCCGGGGCGCTGGGGGCCAAGAAGGTCGGGGCTTCCAGGGAGTCCATCGTCGGGGCGACCCTGGGCGCGATCATCGGCTTGTTCTTCGGATTGCCCGGGCTGATTCTGGGCCCGTTTCTTGGTGCGGCCCTTGGTGAGTTGTCCACCGGTCGCACGGTGAGCGACGCCGGTCGAGCGGGTGTCGGCGCCACCATCGGACTGGTCGTCGGTACCGCGGCTAAACTGGCCGTGGGCATTGCGATGCTGGCCACTTTCGCCTTCGTGCGGTTCACCTGACCGACCGCAGGCGCTGACCTAGTGGGCGCGCCGCAATACCTGCTGGGGCGGCGTCCCGATCACGCGATACAGGGCCAGCCAGCCCAGGGCGGCCACGAACACGGCACCACCGCCCGCGCCGATGACAAACAGGATCGGCCGTGGACCGTAGGGAATGTCCAACACGGCGCTCGCCAGCACCCAGGCAATGAGCTGTGCGGCGAGGGCGGCGACCCCTCCGGCGAGCAGGCCGAGGGTGGCGTATTCCGCGAGCAGGCTTTGGCCAATTTGCCGGCGTGAGGCACCCAGGGCCCGCAGCAGGCCGACTTCGCGCACCCGTTCGTCACGGGTGGCCTCTATGGCGGCCAGCAGCACGGTGAGTCCCGCCGCGATAGTGAACAGAAAAACAAACTGCAGCGCCTGGGTGATGCGATCCATGATAATGCGAACCTGATTCATCATGGCCTCGATGTCCAGCGCGGTCACATTCGGAAATTGCTGGACCAGTTCCCGCAGTACCGGACGTTTGTCCGAGGGCAGATAAAAGCTGGTCAACCAGGTTGCGGGCATCGCGTCGAGCACGCCCGGCGGCGTCATCAGGAAAAAATTGGGCTGGAAAGTTTCCCAATCTACCGAACGGAAATTGTGGACGGTCAGTTCAACCTCCTGGCTGCCGAACAGCAAGGTCAGCCGGTCGCCAAGTTTCAGATCCAGACGCTGTTGGGCATATTCATCGGCGGAAAGCCAGGCCTTGCCCGTGCCTTCAACGCCCCACCATTGGCCGGCGTAAATTTCGTTGCCGCTCTGCAGTTCGGCGCTCCAGGAGAGATTGAATTCGCGATTGACCCAGCGCTGCGTTTCCGGATCATCGAACAGATCGCCATGCACCGCGGCATCATTCAGCTTGATCAGGCGCGCGCGCGCCATGGGCCACATACGCGTCTGCGCAACCTGACGCTCGTCGAGGAAGGTCTGTAACGGTGCGATCTGATCCTGTTGGATATTGATCAGAAACTGGTTCGGGGTGTCGGCCGGCAAGCGGCCACGCCAGGTCGAAAGCAGGTCGCCGTGAACAACACCGAGCAGCAACAGCGCCAGCAGACCCAGTCCCAGGGCGACGGTCTGGGCCACGGTCGCGCCGCGGCGCCGCGCCACATTGCCCAGGCCCAG
>JBFIIN010000199.1:0-6629 GCA_041601225.1 Oceanococcus sp. | reverse complement strand
TGATCGCCACCGATATTGACGATTTGCTGAGCCAGATTGATGGCCGGGAGGTCGCCGTGCATGGCGGCACGGTCGTGCTGGCCACCGCCGGCGCGACCATCGAGCGCATGGCGCCCGACTGGCGCACCGAGTTCCTGGCCATTATCACCAACCCGACGGTGGCCTACATGCTGCTGCTGGTCGGCGTGTACGGACTGCTCCTGGAAGGCTACAACCCCGGCGCGATCCTGCCCGGGGTGGTCGGCGCGATCAGTTTGCTGATCGCCCTGTTTGCCTTGCAGGTGTTGCCCGTCAACTACGCGGGTCTGGGGCTTATCGCGCTGGGCCTGGTCCTGATCATTGCCGAGACCCTGGTCCCCAGTTTCGGGGTTTTGGGATTTGGCGGCATCGTCGCGTTCGTGGTGGGCTCGATCATGCTGATGGATGCTGATGTGCCGGGTTACGACGTCAATTTGATGGTGGTGACCGGGATCGCCGCCGCAGGCGCCGCCGCAATGGGGCTGACGGTGTATTTGCTCATGCGCGCCCGACGCGCCGCCGTGGTTACCGGCGACGCGGCCCTGCTCGGCCATCGCGCCAAGGTCCTGTCCTTTGCAGCCGGCCAGGGCTGGGTGAGCGTGGCGGGTGAGCGCTGGCATGTCCGCTGCGCGACCGCTCTGCGGGCCGGGGATTCCGTTCGCGTCCTGGCGATAGAAGGACTCACTCTGATTGTCGAACCTGTGGAGGAATAGCTTGTGTCCACCATCCTGATGACCTTTGTTGGATTTGCCATTGTCTTCCTGTTCAGCGCGCTCAAGGTGCTGAATGAATACGAGCGCGGCGTGGTATTCACGCTGGGGAGGTTCACCGGCACCAAAGGGCCGGGCCTGATCATCATCATCCCCTTCGTGCAGAAGATGATGCGGGTCGATCTGCGTACGGTGGTCATGGATGTACCGTCGCAGGATGTCATTTCCCGCGACAACGTGTCGGTCAAGGTCAACGCGGTCGTGTACTTCCGGGTTGTCGACCCGGCCAACGCCACCCTGCAGGTCGAGCATTACTACGACGCCACCAGTCAGCTGGCCCAGACCACGCTGCGCGCGGTACTGGGCCAGCACGACCTGGATGACATGCTGACCGAACGCGACAAGCTGAATCTGGACGTGCAGACGATCCTGGATGAACAGACCGACGCCTGGGGCATCAAGGTGAGCAATGTCGAAATCAAGCACGTTGATCTGGACGAAAGCATGATCCGCGCGATCGCGCGCCAGGCTGAAGCCGAGCGCTCGCGACGCGCCAAAGTTATCCATGCCGAGGGTGAAGAGCAGGCAGCCGAGAAACTGCTCGCCGCGGCCCGCATCCTCGCGCAGCAGCCACAGGCCCTGCAGCTGCGCTATATGCAGACGCTGATCGATATCGCCGGTGAGCACAATTCGACCATCGTCTTCCCCTTGCCTATGGATCTGATCGAACCCATGCTGAAACGGCTGGTGGGCGACAAAGACGCCTGACGGTCAGGCCAGCGAGTTGAGCCCCCGGCCCGCGACCGAACAACCCGCAGCCCGCCGCCGTAGGGGATCGCCGCATCCAGTGCGCGAGACTCGCAGCGCCACTGCACCGACCGGCCGCACCGTAACCGCTAATCCCAGGCCGGCAGCTCCTCGTACCCGGCCTCACCCGGCAGAGCCACACCGGCAAAGCGACCCTCGGGACTGAAGCGCAAGCGTGGCCGCACATCGGGAATATCGGTCAAGGCATCCATGGCAGCCAGCGCCTGGGCCACCGAGCTGAATCCGCTGAAGTATTCCAGCTGCTTGATGGTCGGGAATATCAGTTTGAAGCGCCCCGCCTGATACTCGGCCAGCGCCGCGGCGGGCCGAATCCAGCAATGGTCAACAGTCTCTTCACCATCGTGCAGCGGCGCTTGTTCTGTGGGCGCGGCGGCCGCGAAAAAGCGGGTGGCGAAGCGCCGGGTTTCACCAGGTGGCGTGGTCCAGAATGCGTAGTAATGCATGGCCGCGCAGTCCAGCCACAGATCCTGGCCCTGCAGCCAGGCCCCGAAACCCGCACTGCCGGCATGCAGTTGGCGGCGTTCAGCCGCGAAAGCACTGCGTTGGGCCGGCTGCCAAACAGGTTGCTGGCCGCGCGCATCGCGCGCAAGGAGATAGCCGGTCTCTTCGAAGGCTTCACGCAGTGCGGCCACATAAAAGCGCCGCGCTCCGGAGATTTGCAGGCGGGCATCGAGCACCGCATCGGCGGGACCCTGACAGCGCGCCACCAGTTCCTGGGAGCCGTCCTGGGCATCAACCGCTCCGCCGGGAAACACATAGGCCCCGGCGCTGAAGGCCATCTTGCGCGCGCGCTGCACCATGAACAGCTCCAGACCCTGCAGGCCGTCGCGCAGCATGACCACTGTGGCGGCTTCGCGAATGGGGGGCGCGCTCATGGATGTCTGGCCAGAAATTCCAGCACCGCCGCGGCGAAGGCCTCCGGCTGCTCGCGATGCATGAAATGCCCGGCATTGGGCAGCACGGCCTGAGCGTAGTCCCGCAGAAACCACCGGTCCTGCCCACGGAACATTTCGGCTCCGATGCAGCCATCATCGGCACCGGCAATGGCCAGGGTCGGCACGTCGATGTTCCCCAGGAGCACGCGCCGATCCGCGGCTTGGGCGGGCGCCACCAGCGCCGCGGGCAAAGCGCGATAGTAGCCCAGCGCCGCGGCCAAAGATCCGGGCTGGCGAAAACAGGTTTTGACCGGCGCGATATCCGCGGCGCTGAATGCCCAGCCCGGCGACCAGCTGCGCCATAAACGCTCGATGAAAGCGAAATCCTGGCGACGCACGATTGCATCCGACGCCGCGGGCAATTGAAAGAAGCCCATATACCAGGAACGCCTCAATTGCCGCGCACTCGTGCGCAGGAAGCGGGGCAAATGCGGCACCGCCGCAGCGACCAGGGCGCGAACGGTGTTGGGCGCCAGCGCCGCAGCGGCATAGCCAGCCGCCGCCCCCCAGTCATGACCGATGACAGCCGCCCGGGTTTCACCCAGAGCGTGAATCAGGCCGAGCGCGTCACGTCCCAAGGCGGCGACGGAGTAATCCCCGTCAGACGGCCGCCCGCTTGGCGCATAGCCGCGCATGGACGGCACGGCCACCCGATAGCCGGCCTGCACCAGACGCGGGCTCAGCTCGGCGAAAGTTTCCGCGGTGTCCGGGAAACCATGCAGACACAGCACCAATGGCCCCGCGCCAGTAACCTCGACGGCCAGCCGCAGGCCATTGACCTGCACCTCCCGCGAAGTGTTCACAGGCCGCGGGCTTTGACGGCATCAAGGTAGTCGTCCTTGCGGGTCCACAAGGTGCCGACCCAGTCCTGAAAGCGCTCGCGAAATTCCGGATCGTCCCGATAGTCCTTGCTGAAAAATTCATCCGGAATCGGATGCTGCTCTATGCGCACGACAACCTGCTGCATCCGCCCGCACATGAAATCCCAAAAGCCCTTGGCGCCGGTTGGATAGACGATGCTCACATCCAGCAGGCTGTCCAGTTCCGGGCCCAGTGCCGATATCGCGAAGGCCAGGCCGCCCGACTTGGGTTTGAGCAAATGCCGGTACGGCGACTTTTGCGCACTCTGCTTGGCCGCGGTGAAGCGCGTGCCTTCAAGAAAATTCAGCACTGCCACCGGCAGTCCGCGATATTTGGCGCAAGCCGCTTTGGCGGTTTCCAGATCCTCGCCGGCCAGCTCCGGATTCGCCGCGATCTGGGCTTTCGAATAGCGTTTCATGAAGGGGTAGTCCAGGGCCCACCAGACCGGCCCCAGAATCGGCACCCAGATCAGTTCCTGCTTGATGAAAAACTTGAAAAACGGAATGCGCCCATCAAAGGCCCGCATCAGCACATAGATGTCATTCCAGCTCTGGTGATTCACGATGACCAGGTATTGCTTGTCCTTGGCCAGCACCGCATCGATTTCGATGTCCCAATCCGTTCGCAGCAGAGTCTCCGAAATCAGGATATTTCCGCGTACCCAGTATTCGCACAGCCGGTGCATCCAGCGGGTGGCCGCGCGCTGCAACCTCGCCAGCGGCACCAGCTTGACGATGATGACCGCGTAAACGGGTATCGCCCAGAACACCAGATTGCCAACAAAAGCAACCGACATCAGCACGCCACAAAGCGGCGCGGGCAAAATATGCAACATGATGGCTTCCGTCCCAGGTCCGGTTCGGAATTCTAACGGCTAGGCGTGACCGGCGTCCCCGTCCGGCCCCGCAGACAGGGGGTCAGGGCGCTTCACGGAGCAATTTTTCGATGGACATTTCGACCAGCCCGGCCCGCGGCGTGCCAATCTGCAGTTCGCCAGCGAACATCGAGCGGACCCGGCCCTGCTTGTCAATCAGGTAGAAGGCCGGCCAGAAGCGGTTGCCCATGGCGTTCCAGTAGCGGTAATCATTGTCCAGCATCACCGCATGCTCAATCCCCAGTTCCGTCAGCTGGGCCAGCACCTTGTCGCGCGGACGCTCAAAGGCGAACTCCGGCGTGTGCACGCCGACCAGGGTTATCGGCTGATTGGCAAACCTCTCCGTCACGGCGCGCATCCACGGAACGCTGCGCTGGCAATTGACACAGGCAAAGGTCCAGAATTCAACCAGGATGACCTGCCCACGCAAATCGCGTATTCGCAACGGCTCAGAATTGAGCCAGTTTTCAGCCTCGGTTTGCGTAAACTCGGGTGCCGCGGGTCCCGCCGCGAAAACAGGCGCCGCCAGCGCCCAGAGCAGCAGCGATGCGGCAATCCAGGCTAGCCCCCGCGGGCAGCAGCGTGCACATCGGGCGTCGCGTCGGCAGGCCTGATTCATGGGGCTTGGACCGGAATCACGACAGGTGGTTCCGGACGCGCGTCAAATCAGCGTTCCACCACCTGAAATGCGCGAATCTGCCCTGCCTGATCGCCAACTTCAACCCGCAAATAGGGCCGCGCTGGAACCGCGGACAGGACGCAGAGGCTGGTCAAAATCTGCGTCAACATGCGATCGGGCTGGGGCTCCAGCCAATCGGCCTGAATCGTCAGGGTTCCGCTTTCGCTCAGGCTCGCTTTGGGACGCAGTTCTATGCTGTAGCCGCCGGTGCGCCGCAATCCCTGCTCAATGAGCACGAAAGCCCGCTCGGCAGGCAATTCCAGCGTTTCCAGATGCAGCCTTTCAGAACCATCCCAGGCACGCAATGCTGCGGCGGAATCGAACAGACGAATGACCGAATCTTCGGTTGGTGTGCCGCAGATCAAAGCACGGCGCAATTCATGAACCCGCAGCGACTGCGATTCAAAACTCGGCTTGCTGTCCCAGAATTTCCAGTTCCAGGAGCAGCCGCTCAGCGCCAAGATAAGGATAATGGTGAAACGATGCATAACCTTCGGAATACCTTTACCTGTTCGCAGTGGCCGGATGGCCAGACCAGCGGCCCCAGTCCGATGACGCCGCAAGTGACCGCTCGCGTGTATGGTAACCCCAATATTCCAGAAACACGCCACCCCGGCGCAGCGAGAGTTACGGCATGAGCGGCCCTGCCCCCCACCTGCCCGCGCGGCTATCAACAGATTGGTTGCTGCAAAACCTCAGCGAAGCCGGATGGCTTGACGATGCCGCGGTACGCCGTGCGCGCGGACCACTGCGCGATGCGGAGGCGACCGGCAAGCATATTCTCGTGGCGCTGGGTGAGCTGGAACTGACCAATGCTCTGCAGCCGGACCGCATTGTGACCACCGAGGCACTGACGCGCTGGTTGGGAGAGCGCGCAGCATTGCCCTATGCGCACATCGATCCCCTCAAAGTGGATGTGACCAGCGTCACCGCGGTGATGACCTATGCTTACGCCGCCCGGGCGCACATATTGCCGATCAAGGTGACCAAGGACACCGTGACAATAGCCGTCGCGGATCCTTTCGCGCGGGGTTGGGAAGCCGAGTTGGGCGGCGTGATCAAACGCCAGGTGGCCCGCGTAGTGGCCAATCCGGCAGACATAGATCGCTATCTCATCGAGTTTTACGCCTTGTCCAGCTCGGTGAAAGCCAGCGAACTCGAGCAGCGGCAGGCCCGCGGCGGCCAGATCAGCAACCTCGAGCAGCTGATGGATCTGGGTGCCACCGGCAAAGTCGAAGCCAATGATCAGCATGTGGTGGCGATCGTCGACTGGCTGCTGCAATATGCCTTTCAGCAGCGTGCCAGCGATATCCATCTGGAGCCCCGCCGCGACATGGGCAAAGTCCGCTTTCGCATTGACGGCGTACTGCACGAGGTCTATCAAATGCCGGCCAAAGTCATGGCCGCGGTTGATAGTCGGCTGAAGATCCTGGGACGCATGGACGTGGCTGAAAAACGCCGTCCTCAGGATGGACGGATCAAGACGCGCAGCCCGGATGGTCAGGAAATCGAATTGCGCCTCTCCACCATGCCTACAACCTTCGGCGAAAAGCTGGTGATGCGGGTCTTTGATCCCGACGTGCTGCTCAAGAATTTCCAGGCTCTGGGACTGGATGACGAGGAAACAACCACCTGGAAAGGTTTGATCCGTAACCCGCACGGCATCGTGCTCGTCACAGGCCCCACCGGCTCCGGCAAGACCACGACCCTGTACTCGACGCTGA
>JBFIIN010000198.1:0-6650 GCA_041601225.1 Oceanococcus sp. | reverse complement strand
CCGGCAGCGGCGCGGATTGGCGCTGGGTATCTTTTCCAGTTCGCAATTTTTGGGAGCTTTTGCCGGCGGCGCTATAGGCGGCCTGGCTCATGCCCACGGGGGGCCGCAGGCGGTGTTTGCGGCCATGAGCGGCATGGCGGCGGTGTGGTTACTTTGCTGTCTTGTCCTGAAACCGGCGCAAGCTCCGTTAGAATGCATGCACGATAACTGAGGAGGTGGCGATGAGCCGCGGGGTAAATAAAGTCATTTTGGTTGGTAATCTGGGGCAGGACCCCGAAACGCGCTACACCGCCAGCGGGGCTGCGGTCACCAATCTGCGCATCGCCACGACTGAGTCCTGGAAAAACCGGGAAACGGGCGAGCGTGAAGACAAGACCGAATGGCACACGGTGGTGCTGTTCGGCCGTCTGGCCGAGATCGCCAGCGAGTACTTGAAGAAGGGCCGGCAGGTTTATCTTGAAGGCCGTCTGCAAACGCGCAAATGGCAGGACAAAAGCGGGGCTGATCGCTACAGCACCGAAGTGGTCGCCAACGAAATGCAGATGCTGGGCGGGCGGGGCGGAGAGAATGAAGGCGGGTTTGCGCCGCGCCAGCAGGCCGCCCCGGCGCAACGACCCTCCGGGTCCGGGTCCGGTGGCGGTGCTTATGATGGGCCCGATGTCGACCCGAACGACGACATACCTTTCTAAAGCCATTCGATAGCAGTACAGGGGGGAGATCATGCGGGCGATTGTGTGCGAGGCCTACGGGCCACCGGATGCGTTGGTGCTCAAGGAGATAGAGTCGCCGGAACTCGGCAGGAACGCGGTGCGGCTGCAGGTGCACGCCTGCGGCGTCAACTTCCCTGACACCCTGATCATCGAAGGCAAGTACCAGTTCAAGCCCGAGCCACCATTTACCCCCGGTTCTGAAGTCGCTGGCGTTGTAATCGAAATCGGCGCCGACGTTCGGCATGTTCAGCCGGGCGATGAGGTCATGGCCCTGGTGACCTGGGGTGGCTATGCGGAAGAAGTGGTGCTGCCGGCCAGTTCGATCATCCCCAAGCCGAAGAGCCTGAGCTTCGTTGAGGCGGCGGCGGTGCCGATGGCCTATGGCACTTCATATCACGCGCTGGTGCAGCGAGCCCAGCTTGTGGCGGGTGAATCGCTGCTGGTGTTGGGCGCTGCCGGTGGTGTGGGATTGGCTGCGGTGGAACTGGGCGCCAAACTCGGCGCCAAGGTCATTGCTGCGGTGGGTAGCGACGACAAGTTTGCGGTCTGTGAAAAATACGGTGCGCAGACCTGCATCAACTACCGGGACAAGGACCTCAAGGCCGAGATCAAGGCGCTGACCAAGGGGCAGGGCGTCGACGTGATCTACGATCCGGTGGGTGGTGATCAGTTCGATCTGGCCACCAGTTGCCTGGCCTGGAAGGGGCGTTTGCTGGTGGTGGGCTTTGCCAGTGGTCGTATTCCCGAACTTCCCATCAACAAGATGTTGCTGAAAGGGGCCTCCCTGGTCGGCGTATTCTGGGGCGCATTCGCGATGCGCGAGCCTGGGGTGAATCAGGACAATTTCATGAAGCTGGCCGAGTGGTTCGAGGGCGGTGAACTGCGCCCGCACGTCTCGGCAACCTATGGCCTGGAGCAGGTGCCGCAGGCGCTCAACGACATGCTGGCGCGCAAGGCGCTGGGAAAACTGATCATCAAGATCCGCGACTAAGCGGACATTCGGGAAACATTGATGTTCTCCAAGATATTGGTGATTTGCACTGGCAACATTTGCCGCAGTCCAATGGGGGAGGCCCTGCTTGCGGCGCGCTGGGCCGGCGGTAATCGCAGCGTGAGTTCGGCAGGCGTCGGAGCGCTGGTTGGTCGCCCGGCAGAGCCCCATGCAATTGATGTCATGCGCGAGCACGACATCGATATGACGGCCCACCGGGCCCGGCAGCTGGACGCGGCCATGGTGCGCGAGGCCGATTTGCTGCTGACCATGGAGCCTGAACATTCGGAGTGGATATTGTCTTTGGTGCCCACGGCACGCGGAAAGGTGCACCTGATTACGCGCTTTTCCGGTGGCGAACACGTACACGATCCCTATATGCAGGGCCGGGTGATCTACGAAGACACCTATGCGGTTCTTGATGCAAGCATTACGCAATGGCTGAAGCGAATTTAGGGCCGCGTGCGGCCAATTTCCCGCAATTCCGGAAATTCGCGCGGAAACCGGTATAATTTTTGCCCGTTTTTTCCTGTTAGTGTGGATGAGCAAGAAGCTGTATATCAAAACCTTCGGTTGCCAGATGAACGAGTACGACTCGGGCAAGATGGCCGACGTGCTCGCGGAATCGCATAAGGTCGAGCGAACGGACAATCCCGATGACGCCGATATTCTGCTCTTGAATACCTGCTCGATTCGCGAAAAAGCCCAGGAGAAGGTCTTTTCTGAACTTGGGCGCTGGCGCCAGCGCAAGCTTCAGAATCCCGATCTGCGCATTGGCGTTGGCGGCTGCGTGGCCAGCCAGGAAGGCGAAGTCATTCTTGAACGCGCGCCCTATGTGGATTTGATATTTGGCCCGCAGACTTTGCATCGTCTGCCGAGCCTTATGGATGCTCGCGAGGCCAGTGGTACAGCGGCAATGGATGTCAGTTTCCCGGAAATCGAGAAATTCGACCACCTGCCTGTACCCCGTGCGAACGGGCCGACGGCTTATGTCTCGGTCATGGAAGGCTGCAGCAAGTACTGCACCTTTTGCGTCGTGCCTTACACGCGCGGCGAAGAGGTCAGTCGCCCCCTCGATGATGTGTTGCGGGAGGTGCGGGCATTGGCCGGGCAAGGTGTGCGCGAGGTGACCTTGCTGGGTCAGAACGTCAATGCCTATGCGGGTCCCATGAGCGATGGCAGCACTGCGGATCTGGCGCTGTTGATCCATGCGATCGCGACGCTGGAAGGCATAGGCCGCATTCGCTTTACGACGTCCCATCCGGCCGAGTTCTCCGACAGCCTGATCCGCTGCTATGCCGAGCAACCCAAACTGGCCAGCTATTTGCATCTGCCGGTGCAGTCAGGCGCCAACCGCATCTTGATGATGATGAAACGTGGGCATACGGTGGAGGAGTATCTTTCCAAAATTCAGCGCCTGAAGGCGGCGCGACCGGGAATCAGCCTGTCTACCGATATCATCGTGGGTTTCCCGACCGAGACGCCAGCCGATTTCGAGGCCACCATGGAATTGGTGCAGTTCGCGGATTTCGATCATGCTTTCAGTTTCATTTATAGCCCGCGTCCGGGCACACCGGCCGAACGCCTGGTCGACAACGTCGATGAGGCGGAAAAGAAACAACGCCTGCAGATCTTGCAGGATCGGGTGCGGGCGCGGGGCGCCGAGTTTAGCCGTGCCATGGTGGGTACGCGTCAGCGGGTGTTGGTGGAACGCCTGTCGCGCAAGAGCGCAAGCCAGGTGGCCGGCCGGACCGACAACAATCGCTGGGTGAATTTCGACGGTGATCCGGAATTGATCGGCCAGTTCGTTGATGTGGAAATCACCGAAGCGATGCCAAATTCATTGCGGGGCGTGTTGACTGACGTCGCCAACGTCGCCGCTTGAACGAAACCCGACAGTTGAACCTGGAGCCCGAGTCGCTGGAGCGGCTGGCCCGCCTGTGCGGCCCCTTCGATTCGAATCTGCGCCAGATGGAGAAGGATCTGGGAGTGGAAATCCGCAATCGGGGACACCATTTTCAGGTCACCGGTCAGACGCCTCCCGTTACGGCAGCGGTCGAGGCGTTGAGTGCCCTTTATGAGTCTACAGCCGCCGTCGAGCCGTCTGCCGAAGACGTCCACCTAGCGGTGCGTGAAACGCTTGCGGAAAATAGTGACGGCCAGTCCGCGGGCATTCGCACCCGGGGTGTCACGATTCGACCGCGCGGGGTCAATCAGGCGCATTATCTGCAGAATATCCTTGATTTCGATCTCAATTTCGGAATCGGGCCGGCGGGAACCGGCAAGACCTATCTGGCGGTCGCCGCAGCGGTGCGCGCGCTGGAGCATGGCGCAGTGCGGCGCTTGATCCTGGTCCGCCCGGCGGTTGAAGCGGGCGAGCGGTTGGGGTTCTTGCCCGGTGATCTGGCACAGAAGATCGATCCGTACCTGCGGCCTCTGTACGACGCGCTCTATGAAATGCTGGGCTATGACCGCGTCGCGCGCTACGTCGAGCGTGCTGTCATCGAGGTTGCCCCCTTGGCCTACATGCGCGGGCGCACCCTGAACGAGGCTTTCGTGATCCTGGATGAGGCGCAAAACACCACCGCCGAGCAGATGAAGATGTTTCTGACCCGCATCGGGTTCGGGACCACCGCGGTGGTTACCGGTGACATTACCCAGGTGGATTTGCCGCAGTCGACGCGTTCGGGTCTGCGCCACGCCATGCGGGTGCTCGAGGGCGTGGATGGAGTCAGCGTGGTGCATTTTTCTTCCGGCGATGTGGTCCGCCACCCGCTGGTGCAGCGCATAGTCGAGGCCTATGCAAGGCATGAAAACGATGCCGCAGATTGACATCCAACGGGCTTGTACGGCGGCTGGTATTCCGCCAGATGATCAGATATCGAGCTGGGCAAGATCCGCGCTGCAGCAGCAGCCGGAAGCCGGCGAAGTGACGATCCGACTGGTTGAACTGGCCGAAATGCAGCAGCTAAACGCGCGCTACCGGGATCGCGATGCGCCCACCAACGTCCTGTCGTTTCCGGCGGAAAAACTGCCGGAGGTGCCTGACGCCCCGCTGGGCGACATTGTGATCTGCGCCGCGATAATTGCTCAGGAAGCCCAGGCGCAGGGCAAGGCGCCCAGTGCCCACTGGGCACATATGATTGTGCACGGTTGTTTGCATTTGTTGGGTTACGACCATATCGAGCCCGGCGAAGCGCAGCAGATGGAAGGCTTGGAGCGGGAAATACTCGCCGAGCTTGGTTTTCCCGATCCTTATAGAGACGCATAGAAAGACGATGGCAGACGATAGACCTCCCAGTACCGACGGGGGCTCCGATTCCTGGGTGCGACGCCTTGGGCGTTCTTTGGCAGGGGCTCCCCGAACGCGTGACGAACTGAACGATTTGCTCCGTGAAGCGATGCAACGCGAGCTTATTGATGCCGACGCCCTGCTCATGATTGCCGGGGTGATGGAAGCCACCGAAACGCCGGTTGAAGACGTCATGGTCCCGCGTTCACAGATGGTGGTGGTCACGAAAGATGCGGATCCGGCGGAAATCCTCAACGTGGTCGTCGGTTCGGGCCACTCCCGATTCCCGGTGATCGGCGACAGCCGAGACGAGGTCGTGGGCATATTGCTGGCCAAGGAACTGCTGCATATCGTGGGCTCGGCGCCCGAGGAGCTGGCGAAATTCCGCCTGGCGGACAATTTGCGCCCGCCGGTGTTCATCCCGGAAAACAAACGGCTCAATGTGTTGCTCAAGGACTTCCGCAGCAGTCGCAACCATATGGCCATCGTGGTTGATGAATTCGGTGGCGTGTCCGGATTGGTCACCATCGAAGATGTCCTGGAAACCATCGTGGGCGATATCGACGATGAATACGATGAGGATGAAGGCTCGAATATCCTGCGCCAGGACAGCCGCCGCTATCTGGTGCGGGGGCTGACCTCGATCGAGGAGTTCAACCAGTATTTTGGGGCCGAGTTCAGCGACGAGGAGTTCGACACGGTGGGCGGGCTGGTGACTCACCATTTCGGCCATCTGCCCAAACGAGGTGAAAGCAGCCGGATTGAATCCTTCCAGTTCAACGTGAATCGCGCCGATAGCCGGCGGGTTCATCTGCTGCAGGTAACGGTGGACAATGACATACGCAGTTCCACGGGCTGAGCCGACCGCGGATTGCAGGGCGCTGTGCGCCTGATACTTGCGCTGTGCCTTGGTGGACTCACGACTCTGGGCTTCGCGCCCTGGGGGTGGTGGGTTTTGGTCCTCCTGGCGCCGGCGATCCTGCTCCTGCTGGTGCTGGACTCAGAGCCGCGTTCCGCTGCCGCCCTGACCTGGGTATTTGGCCTGGCGAATTTCGGGTCCGGCCTGTACTGGATCTATGTCAGCACCCATATTTACGGAGGTGCGCCGGCCTGGCTGGCCGTGTTGCTGATTCTGTTGCTGTCGGCTTATCTGGCCCTGTTTCCGGCAATGGCCGTGTACGTGGTGCGACGTCTCCTGCCCGCGGCGCAGGCCCTTGCGGCGATTCTGTTTCTCCCGTTGGCCTGGTCGGCGAGCGAACTGTTACGCGGCTGGCTGTTCAGCGGCTTCCCCTGGTTGAGTCTGGGTTATGCCCTTATCGACATGCCGCTGGCCGCGCGCTGGGCTCCGCTGCTGGGCGTGCACGGGCTGACCGCGATGGCTCTGCTGCTGGCAGGCGGTCTGGCCTTGGCGCTGCGTGGGCAATGGCGCTGCGGGATGCTCAGCGTTCTGGTCTGGCTGGGTGGGATCCTCGTGGCGACGGGGGTGGTGTTCCCGACGGTGTCCGCGGAGGAGATCCTGACCGTGATGGGCCTCGGCTCCATCGCCATCGGCTTCGCGTTCCGCGACATCTTCGAGAACTTCTTCGCGGGTGTCCTGATCCTCTGGCGCTTTCCGTTCGAAAATGGCGATCTCATCGAGGTGAATGATCTGGTGGGG
>JBFIIN010000197.1:0-6653 GCA_041601225.1 Oceanococcus sp. | reverse complement strand
GCCGGTCTGGGTCTGGAGCAGGTGCCGGACAATCCAGCCTTGCTCAAGCAGCGCGGCGCAATACTCGAACAGCAGCAACGCCTGGAGGCCGAGGCGCAGACTCGTGCGGAGCGAATTCGCGTGGTGCAGGACCGCTTGCTCAACCTGCTTGACAGCGCACAGCTCAGCGCGACCCTGGGGGTGGATATCGCGAGGGGGTTCGCCGATGCGAGCCGGTTGCTGGGAGAAGATTCGCCCTGGGTGGCGGAACGGCGCGCACAGGCCGCACAGCTTTATCTGCGCCTGTCGCGCGGCGAGCTGAATCAGGGTCGTCTCGATGAGGCCGCCCGCCTGGTGGCTGACGGTCTGGCTTTCCTGCCCAATGACCGGGCTTTGCAGGATCAGTCTGCTGCGATCATCCAGGCCCGCGAACTGGCCAGGCTTGAGGCGGAACGCCGTGCGGTACAGCAACGCGAGCAGGCCCGGGAATCGCTGCTGGGCAAACTGGCTGATCCGAAATTTACACCGGTCTGGGAACAGGACGTGGCCACCGGTCTGACCCTGATCGCGGCTGACGACCCCGATCTGCCGGCGCTGCGCAGTGAGGTGGCGCGGGCTTACCGGGAGCGCGCGGAACGACTGCGCGCCAGCGACCGATTCAACGAGGCCTTGGCCGTAGTTGACCGTGGTCTGGAACTGGTCCCGCAGTCCAATAGCCTACGCTCGGTGCGCGAGGCGACTCAGGTGGCCCGGATTGAATACGACCGTGCGCAGGCCCGGCTTGCGGAGCAGGCCCGTGTGGACGGTCTGAAATCGAGTCTGCAAACCCAGGCGCGGGCCCGGGACACCAGCCGCGCGGCGAAAACCCTGGAGCAGCTGCGCGTTGCCCTGGGGCAGGGCGACGTCTTTATCACCGGGACGGCCGAACCGCTGGTCGCGGAAACCTTCAAAGCCCGGGCCGAGGAGTCAGCAGCGCAAGGCGATTACCTGGCTGCAGTCCGGGTGCTTGACCAAGGGCTGAAGCTGCTGCCCGGGACGCGGCAGCTGAGCTCAATGCAGGATGAATATGCGCGAGGGGCGGCCGAACAGCGCTTGTTCGATGCCGTCAACAAGGGTCAGTCCTTGCGCGCTGCCAGCCTGCGTGAGGCCCGAGACCTGTTGCAGGGCAACAAGCCGCAGTGGGCCGCTGTTCAAAAACGCCTAGAGCGGATAATCAAGGAGCAGTTTGAGGCGACGCTCGCCGTGGACCGGGAAAAAGCGGCAAGCGATCTAAGCGATGCGCGTCGGCTGCTGCCCGATTCCGCGGTATTGGCCGCCTTGAAGGTGCCGACGGGAAATCGGCCGCTTGTGGACCCCTGCAAGACCGAGTATGCGGGCTTCGGAAGCCGCAGTCGGGCGACCTGTTTCGACAGCCTGGGCGAAGGGCTGCGCGCACCGCGCTTGGTTGTCATTCCGGGGCTGGGTGGCGCGCCCGCCTTTGCGATGAGCAAATACGAGGTTTCGATCCGGGATTACAACTTGTACTGTTCGACAAGTTCCAGTTGCCGCAGTCTGTCTGGCAGCATAGATTTGCTGCCGGCAGCCAATTTGAGCTGGTCACAGGTGCAGGCCTACCTGGAGTGGCTGGCCGACACCTCGGGATATGCTTACCGTCTACCGACCGAAGCCGAATGGGATCATGCGGCCCGGGCGGCGGGTGCCGGCCCTGGCGGGGATTTCAATTGTCTGCTGCGGCAGGGTGCGAGCACGATCAAGGGGAACGCGCCGATCAAGATCAATGTCGGTGAGGCGGGAGGCTGGGGCTTGCTGAATATGGTGGGTAACGTGCAGGAGATCGTCGACGCCGGAGGGACGCGCGCCCTGCGCGGCGGTGGTTTCCGGGATTCGATGTCCAGCTGCGAAGTGGGCCTGCGGCGGAGTTATGATGATGCGCCCGACCCCAGTGTGGGTTTCCGTGTAGTGCGACCACTGGGATGAGCGAGAAATTCTCCGAGGTCAATGAGAAGCTCCTGGCGCTGGGAGCGGGCTATGCCCGGGGGGATTTTGATTTCCGCGATTATCGCAACAGTCGCCGGGCAATCCTGAACGAGGCGTTGGAGCTCGATCCGGCCGAGGCCGATCGCACGCGCCCGAGAGCGGCCGAAGGCGGGCACAGTGACGCGACGAACCCCGTGACTGCGCCAACCAGTCGCATGGTGGATGATTGGTTGGAGGATACCCAGGTGCCCGCCGTAGAGGCCCGTCGGCCTCGGGGCCGCCGCAGCCGATTGATATTGGGTTGTGCAGGCGCCGTTGTGGCGATAGCGGTCCTGGCGGCGCTGCTCATGATTCCCGTCGAAACCGAAGAGCCCATAGCCGGAGATGCGGCCCGTCCCGCCGACGCACGCCGTGTCATCGCGGACCCACCGGCTGAACTTCGCCAGTTGATGGCCGATACGGATTGGTCGGCGGCCGATGTTGCGAACTTCATCGAGGTCTGGCGGGCCCTTTCGGTTGAGCAGCGTTTCGAGCTGCGTTTGCTGCCCGAGTTCTCCGAACTGCGGCGGCGGGCGCAAGGCAGTCTTGCGGCAGGCCAGGACGCGCGTGGCGATGTGCAATTGGTAAACGCCAAATTGAGGCATCTATTGGTGGAGCTCGAATGACATTGGGAATTTGGGCTTTGCCGAATGCAGGCATACTGTCCGGCTAGCGGAGCGAGGAAGGCTCGGGGGCTGCGCAACGAATCAGCGTAGACAACAAAAACGGAAGTGGGAGTGGGATCGTGATTTTGCGTACCTTGCAAATGGGATTGGCAGTTGCAGTCATGTGTTCGGCGATGACTGTGCGCGCGCAGTCCGGCGAACGTCCGGACGTTCCGCCCGGCGCAGGGGGGAAGATCTTGCCCCGTTTTGATCAATGGCCAGAAGCCAAGCCGGGAGCCGGCGGCGCGTTCGAAGTGCTGCCCGTCCCGCAGCGGCCGCTCGGTGAAGATGCGGGCCCGACAACAAGCGTTCTGGGTTTTCGACTGGTCGGCGTCGTCGAGCGGGCGGAATTCAATATTTCGCATGCCAGCGTGCAGGCAATCGCCGATCGCAGTTACCAGGCGCATGTTCAGGGTGTGCCCGCCGATCCGGCGCGCGCGCAGTTTGCCAGCGAGGTTTATCAGAGTTTTGCCGGGATCGTGTCCGGCGAGCCGGGCGCGCAGGCGCGGATGCCTCTGGGCGAACTGGTGGCCGCTCACCCGGCGCTGGGGGGCGGGCGCGCACCTGAGCTTTACGGTCTGAATGCCGCCGAACTCGAGGCCCTGGATGAAGTGCTGATGCGGGCAGCCGAGCAGCCGGGTCAGGCCGCTGGAGTAACCATCGGCCAGACGGTCGATCTGCTGCGCAGACAGCGTCATGAATTTACGGTCGGCCAGATGCAGACGGTGGCGAATGCCGTAACCGCTTACTACCGCGATCGCGGCTTGTTTCTGGCCCAGGCGGTTGTGCCCGCCCAGACCATTGGCGAGGACGCCATTGTTGAAATCCGCGTCATAGAAGACACCCTCGGGCAGGTCATCGTCGAAGGCCAGACTCGATATTCGGCGAAAACGGTCGCCCGCAAGGCGAGACGCCTGCGGGGCGAGGTGATCAGCGCAGCGGCTCTAGAATCGCAGTTATTGCGTACCAGCGATTATCCGGGGCTACGCACTTTCGGCACCTTTCGTCCAGGCGCGAACGTTGGTGAATCGGACCTTGTCTTGCAGGTGCTTGAGGAAAGCTCCTGGCAGGCCGAGGCCGGGCTGGACAACTACGGCACGGAGCTGACCGGTGAGATTCGGGGCCGCGCGTCAGGCAGCTGGAATTCCCCGCTGGGGCAGGGTGATCAGCTCAGTCTGAGCCTGGTGCAATCGCTCTCTCCGGCCAACAACAGCTTTGGCAAGCTGGGCTACACAATGCCATTGGGCGCTTCAGACTACAGACTGGGCCTGTCCGCCAGCTTTAATGATTTCACCCTGGATGACGGGAATTTTTCCACCTTCAATATCGAAGGTGATACCAGCATTATTCGTCTCGATGGCTTGTGGCAATGGCGGCGCTCGCGGTTTTTCAATGCGCATTTCGGGCTGGAACTGGTCAGCGAAAAATCCGAGCTCGGGTTCACCGGGCAGGGTATTGGCACAATCAATGACGACCAGGTGGACAAGCTGGGATTGAGCTGGGGTATGGATCGGGTGGACAGTCGCTATGGCGGGATCAATGTCATTGCGGTCAGCGTCGAAAGCGGCTCACGTGATTTTCTGAGCCAGCTGGATAATTCTCCGGCCAGCGAGGATTTCTCCCTCCTCAATTTCAGCTATTCGCGGTTGCAGTCGCTGTGGGCGGGGCACTCGGCGTTGATTCGTTTGCGCGCTCAGTTCACTGGCGATGCGCTGAGTTCCCTCGAGCAGTTCTCGATGGCCGGTCCTGATGCCGTGCGTGCGTATCCGGTCTCCGAGGTGCTGACCGATGAAGGCCTGTTCGCGTCGCTGGAATATCGTCTGCCAGGTCCGGACCGCGCGGGGCCCTGGGGACGGAACTGGCGCGATCTGCTGCGCTTCGACGTCTTTGTCGATTATGCCTATGGCTCTTCCGGCAATGACGAAATTGCAGCGGCAACGGGGACCAGCGCGAATTTCAGCGAGGTCTTGTCGGGCCTGGGCTTGGGCGTAAATTTTGGCGTTCCCGGCCGGCTCAGCAGCCAGCTGCTGATCAGCGCGCCGTTGTCGAGCAGGATCGCCTCCGATAAAGCGCGGGCGCCGGATGCGCAAAATCCGGATGCCGGAGCGGGCGAGGCGAGCTTCGGTGACCTGCGGCTTTATGGCCAGCTGGCATTTCAGTTTTGATGTACGCGGAAGCGCCCCGGCGTGACTTCCGTTTCAAGGACCAAGGTGTGACGCGATGATCAGAAGCAAGACTCAAGATTGCGGCTCGGGTCAGCACGACCGTGCTCCTGTGTTGAACGCCGCGCCCTGTGCTCCGGCCCCAGATCCGCTGATTCGCGCAATCCGGCGTAGCCTGATTCCGGCCGGCGCGGTGGCCGGAGCTTTGCTGGCGGGCCCGGCTCTGGCTGGTCCTGAGGGTGGTCAGGTGCTGGCGGGTGAAGGCACGATCAATGCCGCTTCCAGCCAGGGCACCGTGGTGGACCAGCAGAGCGAACGTCTCTCGCTGTCCTGGCAAAGCTTTGATTTGGGCGCTCAGGAATGGATCAGCTTCGAGCAGCCCTCGGCCTCGTCCATTGCCCTGAACCGGGTGCTGGGTAACGATGTCTCGCAGATCTTCGGGCGCATCGAAGCCAATGGCCAGGTGTTTCTGATCAATCCGCATGGCGTGTTGTTCGGCGAATCGGCGCGGGTCAATGTGGGTGGTCTGGTGGCTTCGGGTCTGGATCTGTCCTCCGAAGATTTCATGGCTGGAAACTTCGACCTCAGCGCCCTGGAGGGCGCGGGCACCATCATCAACCGTGGTGTGATCAATGCCGATGGCGGTTCGGTTGCGCTGGTGGGCGGGCAGGTCGTCAACGAAGGCCTGATCTCGGCCCAGTTCGGACGCATCACGCTGGCCGGCGCCGAGCGCGCCTTCCTGGATTTCGATGGCGATGGACTGATCCGCGTCGAAGTTACGAAACAGCTTGAAGAAGCGGCGCTAAGTGGCGGCTCTGCCGTAGAAAATCTGGGAGCCATAGAGGCGCAAGGCGGGCAGGTGGTGCTGGCTGCCAGCGCGGCGCGCGATTTGTTTTCGAATCTGGTCAATAACGAAGGCGTGATCCGTGCCACGGGAATCGAGGCGCAAGGAGGCCTCGTACGCCTGGTCGGCAACGGCGGTAGCGTCGCGAACAGCGGTGATATCGATGTCAGCGGTACCCGCGGTGGCCGGATCGAGTTGCTGTCCGACGAAGCAGTCGATGTTGCCGGCGGCACCCTGGAGGCGTCGGGCACGCAGGGCGGCGGCGACATCCGCGTCGGTGGCGGCTGGCAGGGCGGCGAAGGTCTGCTACGCGCGCAGGAAACCCGGGTGGCGGAAGCAGCGACGCTACGCGCGGACGCTACGCAGAACGGTGATGGCGGCAGTATTGCTGTCTGGTCGGATCAGTTCACCGCGGCGGCGGGGCGACTTTCGGCCCGTGGCGCGGGTCTGGGTGGGCAGGGCGGGCAACTGGAAGTGTCCAGCAAGGGTGTGATCAACCTGGCTGGTCTGAAAATTGATACGCGGTCACCATTCGGGCGGAACGGCTCCTTGCTGCTGGACCCCACCGACTTCACCTTCGGTACGGCGGCTACGGGTGGCAATCATTTGAGCTACACCGATCTCGGCACTCTGGCCAGTGGCGGAACTGTGACGGTGAATACCGTTGGCAGTCTCGGCGTCGAAGACGGCGATATCAGCTTCCTGGATAGCGGCACCGTCACCCTGACCGCGGACGGCCTGCTGCAACTCAATGCGGCTGACGACGTCATCTTCGCGGGCGCTGTTACCGTGGCCGACTTTGCCCTGGATCTGGCGATTGATGCCCTGAATGGCACGGATAACGGGCCTGGCGCGGACGGCGTGGTTCTGGGCGCCGCTGTGAACCTCAATGGCGGCACGATCGACGTCAATACGGGTTCGGGCGGCGATGTCACCGGCGCGGGCACCTTGACGGCGGCCGCGGTGAATTTTCGCAGTATCGCTGGT
>JBFIIN010000196.1:0-6655 GCA_041601225.1 Oceanococcus sp. | reverse complement strand
GGCGTCGCGCAGCAGCGCCCAGTCCGCGCCTGCCACGGCTTCCAGTTCGGCATGGTCCCAGGCATAGAAACGGCCTTCCTCCCCTTCGCTGTCGGCATCCAGGGTGGCGCTGAACAGGCCGGACTGGTCTGCCATTTCGCGTTCCAGCCAGGCAATGGTTCGCTCGATCGTGGCAAGCATCCGCGGGTCGCGGAATTCAGCGTAGGTCAATGCATAGACCTTCAGCAATTGGCCGTTGTCGTAAAGCATTTTTTCGAAATGCGGGATTTCCCAGCGGGCATCCACGCTGTAGCGGAAGAACCCGCCGCCCAGCTGATCGAACAGGCCGCCAGCGGCCATCTGGCTCAGGGTCTGGCGTACCTGCTGACGGCCTGCGGCGCCGGCCTGGGCCAGCAGGAACTCACAGGTCACCGGGTGCGGAAACTTGGGTGCGCCGGACCAGCCGCCATGGAGCTCGTCGTAGTCGCCCTGAATCTGCTGCACGGTCGTTGCGAGCAGTCCGGCGTCCGGCAGGGCGGCTGGCGGCGGGGTCAGCTGTCTGAACACCTGATCCAGATGCGCGCGCTGCTGGCTGATGTCCTGGCGCTGGGCGCGAAAGGCCTGCTCCAGCTTTTCCAGCAGTGCGCCGAAGCCGGGCAGTCCATGGCGTGGCTCGGGCGGGAAGTAGGTGCCGGAGAAGTAGGGTGCCAGGTTCTGCGGATCTAGAAACACCGTAAGCGGCCAGCCGCCGCCCTGACGGTTCATCAGCTGGTGGGTCAGCTGATACACCTTGTCCAGATCGGGGCGTTCTTCGCGATCGATTTTTATATTCACGAACAGCCTGTTCATCCGCGCTGCGATCTCCGCATCTTCGAAGCTTTCGTGGGCCATCACGTGGCACCAATGGCAGGCGGAGTAGCCAATGGACAGGAGAATCGGGCGATCCTCCGCGCGGGCTAAAGCCAAGGCCTCCGCGCTCCAGGGCCACCAATCCACCGGGTTGGCGGCGTGTTGCTGCAGGTAGAGACTGGCTTGGGTGGCGAGTCGATTGCTCATGGTCAGTGTGTACTCGCAGGTCGGCAGTGCAGACCCGTCAGCTGGCGTTGCTACAATGCGCGACCGCTCGGAGCCGCCGCGCCCGACGTTCAGCTTAGGATACTCGCATGTTCATTCATCCCGGATTCGATCCGGTGGCGATCAAACTCGGCCCGCTGGCCGTGCACTGGTATGGCCTGTCTTATCTGGCCGGATTTGGCCTGGCCTGGTGGATCGGTCTGCAACGCCTCAAATTGCCTCATGTGCAGGCCGAGCGGTGGAACCGCGAGCAGGTCGGCGACCTGGTTTTTTATGTGGTGATGGGGGTGATAGTCGGTGGGCGCATCGGCTATGTCTTGTTCTACAACATCGGTCGCTTGGCCGAAGACCCCTTGTATCTGGTCAAGATCTGGGAGGGCGGCATGTCCTTCCATGGCGGGCTGGTCGGGGTTGGCTTTTGCCTGGCCTTGTTTGCTCGCAAATATCAGCGTGCCTGGTTTGAGGTCACGGATTTCATGGTGATACTTGCGCCCGCCGGTTTGCTTTGCGGTCGGCTGGGGAATTTTATTAATGGCGAATTGTGGGGGCGACCCACTGATCTGCCCTGGGGCATGGTGTTTCCGCGGGTCGATGATCTGGCCCGGCACCCCTCGCAACTCTATGAAGCCGGACTGGAAGGCGTGTTATTGCTCATCATTATGCTCTGGTTCGCGCGCAAACCGCGCCCGCGCATGGCGGCCTCGGGTCTGTTTCTGTGCGGCTACGGGGCGTTTCGCTTCAGCGTGGAATTTCTGCGCAATCCCGACGCCCACATCGGCTTTCTGGCCTGGGACTGGGTCACGATGGGGCAGATCCTCTCGGCGCCGATGTTCGTGGTCGGGTCGCTCTGGCTGGTGTGGGCCTACCGGCAGCCTGAAGCGCAAGTGGTGCCTGCCCCGAAAGGCCGGAAGAAGCGCAGGTCTTGATGTCGTCATCCGCCACCAGCAGTATGATCTGAGCCATGCGCAATTACCTTGATTTGATGCAGCAGGTGCTGGACACCGGCGCCGAAAAGCAGGACCGCACCGGGACCGGAACGCGTTCCATATTTGGCGCCCAGATGCGCTTTGACTTGAGCCAGGGGTTTCCCCTGGTGACCACCAAGAAGCTGCATCTGCGTTCGATCATTCATGAGCTGTTCTGGTTCCTGCGCGGCGACACCAACATCGCCTACCTCAAGGAGCACGGCGTTTCGATCTGGGATGAGTGGGCAGACGCGCAGGGGGGGCTGGGCCCCGTTTATGGCAAGCAGTGGCGCAGCTGGCCAACGCCCGAGGGCGGCCAGATAGACCAGATCAGCCAGGTGCTGGAGCAGCTGCGCAGCAACCCGGATTCACGCCGGCATATCGTCTGCGCCTGGAACGTGGGCGAGATTCCGCAAATGGCGCTGCCACCCTGTCATCTCCTGTTTCAGTTCTACGTGGCCGATGGCAAGCTCTCCTGTCAGCTCTATCAGCGCAGCTGCGACTTGTTCCTGGGTGTGCCATTCAACATTGCCAGCTATGCCTTGTTGACTCACATGTTCGCCCAGCAGGCGGATCTGGAGGTCGGCGACTTCGTCTGGACCGGTGGTGATGTACATCTGTATTCCAATCATCTGGAACAGGCCCGTGAGCAACTGGTGAGGGCGCCCTACGCCTTGCCGCGCCTTAGGCTCAACAAGGCGGCGTCGTTGTTCGATTACGTCTACGACGATGTGGAAATCCTGGACTATCAATCTCACCCCCACATCAAAGCCCCCGTAGCGATTTGATTTTCAAGCGCCGCACAGCCGCGCCAGCGACCATCGTCCACCCGGTCACCTTGCGGCCCAGCGGACTGGTGCTGGATGTGCGGGCGGATCAGACCATCCTGGAGCGGGCTCTGGAACTGGGCTTGCCCTTTCCCCACCAATGCAAGGCGGCGCTGTGCGCCAGCTGTCGCTGCCAGCTGCTCGACGGCGAAGTCGCCGCGCGTAAACCCATGGCCAAGGCCCTGGGCGTGCAGCGGCTTGGCCAGGGCTGGATTCTGGCTTGCCAATGCGAGCCGCGGAGCGTGGTGACTTTGCACATCGAAAGTCGTGGCAATCGTGACATGGCTGCACCTTCGGCGGACTGACTGCGCACACGGCCGGATAATGCGCATTGCCCAGGGTGGCGGTATGATCTTGGCACGGCAGATTCACCCGGTCAGACGGCATGTGCAACCGGGGAGGCTGGGAGGAACGGTGACCAAACTCGCGGCATTACCGCTGCTGGCAGCTGTACTTGGCGCCCTTACGGCCTGCGGTGGCGGCGGTCCGTCCGGCGAATTGCGAGTGCGGCTGTCCCTGATCGACAGCGACGCCCTGGAGGTGGTGCAGACCACCGCATTCGTTCATGCCGCGGACGGAAGCCAGCTTGAGCCCGCGGCACTCACCACGCCAAACCAGTCTGGCGGGCACATCGCGACGCAGGTCGAGGTCGCCGCGCCGGCTGGCCGGGCTTCGTTTTCGGTCTTGCGCATACAGGAGACCGATAGTGAGCAGGGGCGCTTGCGCGAATACAAGATTGAATCTTTCTTGGGGGTGCCGGCTGGTGATTACAGCCTTGACCGGAGTGCCCGGGACAACCGCGCAGATTGTGTCTCCGAAAATTTGCGCAAGGAGGTTTTTGTAGAGATTCGAAATCTGCCCGTGGATACCGACCATGTGTTCGTCGTGGTCGCAGTTGCGGGCAGTCTCGAAGGCAGCCGACTGGAGTTTGTCAACGAGCCCGAGGTCCCCGATTCGTTTCTGGTAGGGCCGATTTCGGTCTGCGATGCCCAGCGGTTGGGCGTGGCCAACATTGCGGTGGTGGCGCATACCCAGGGCGAAGGAGCCGGTTCGGCGGGATTGCTCGACGCGGGCCGCTTGCGCTACGGCGTACTGGAACAGCAGAGCCTGGTGGCGCAAATGCAGTACGTTGTCAGCATGTCCGAGCCCGTGGTCGGTCGCACGGTGCGGGTCAACAATTCGCCAGGTCCACTGGACTACGACCTGGACGGGGAATTGCTATTCAGCGACATCGAGATGGGCGACGCGCTCCTGGAGTTTTTCGCCGACGATTTGAACCCTGAGGGAACTGTGATTGCAGGCCCCTGGCGTGCCCAGGCGGCAACGCTGCGCCAGATCCTCGCAATCGAAACGGATGTTGCTGGGGATTCCGACAAGAAGTTCGCGATGCGGGTTGCGCTGGCCCTGCCCCAGCCTGACGACATCAGCATGGATTTGCCCGCATTCGAGTTTGGCAGCTTTGGCGTCGATGCCTCTCGTAGTGCGGCGGTCTGGACTCAGCTTGCCGAGGTCCGATCCGATATCGGCAATATAGGGTTCGTCACCGGTTTCGTTGAAGCTGCCGATGGTGTTCTGGAGCGGGTCCGCTGGACGGCCATCTTCGATCCGCGTGTTCTGAGCCGTGTCGCGGTGCCCGCAGTGGATGCGCGGGCACTGGCCGTGCTGGCCAATGCCGAGGATTTCCGCGGCGACCTGGTATTTGTCGAAATCCAGAACATCAATGATTTCGATTCATTCTGGGGTTCGGGCGGCGGACTGGAGTTTCTTGCCAAGAAGCTGGGTAGCCGGCGACCGGAGAACAACCAGCTGCCGTCGGTCGGCGAGCTGACGTTTGCGACGGGCAGGTCGGTAGTCATGCAGGAACACACCCCGTTCACTGGCACCATTACGTTTCCCGTCGACAAATTCGATTGAAATGCGATTTGCGCTGTGGTCAGGGACGTCCCAGTACCTGTCGGGCGATGAGTTCCCGTTGAATCTCGGCGGTCCCGCCCGCGTAGAAACTCAGCATGGTTTCGCGCAGACGGCGCGGTGCCGGATGATCACTGAGGTAAGCGGTGCCGCCGGAAAGTTTCATCACCTCCTGCAGTATGTGGCCGGCCTTTTCCGCCGCGTTGAGTTTGGCCATGGACACCGTGCCGGCCGCGGCCGGGCCGGCCTGAGCGGCTAACCAGGCCGCGCGATAGGTCAGCCAGCGCATGGCCTCGGCTTCGGTCGCCAGGTCGGCGAGTTTGTGGCGGACGGCCTGAAAGTTGGCGATGGGCTGGCCAAACTGCTCGCGTTGCTGCAGGAAAACGCTGAGTTCGCTGAGCGCGGCCGTCACGGCACCAACACAGGTCGCCGCGACGCATACGCGTTCTATGCCGGCCGCGAGCATCAGCACCGGCCAACCGCCATGCTCTGTGCCGATGCGCAACTCCTGCGCGACCCGCACCTGCTGGTATTCCACCAGGCAACTGGCATGGTTGCGTCCGCCGAGTTTGTCCAGCTTGTTCAGACTCAGGCCATCGCTATCGCGCGGCACGCAGATCAGCGAGGTGCCTCGGCTGGCCTTGCCATCGGGCTGGGTGCGCACGGCGGTGATGATGTAATCGGCGTCCCAGCAGCCGGTGGCGTAGAGCTTGCTGCCATTGAGCAGATAGTCGGAGCCGTCGCGCTGGGCCTGCAGAGCTATGGCGGCCGCATCTGAACCCGCCTGGGGTTCGGTGAGCGCAAATGCAAAGGTGAGCCTGCCCGCGGCCAGCCCGGGCAGGAAGCGATCCTTCTGCTCCGCGGTACCGGTCGCTGCCAGCAGGGCGCCGCAGACCTGGTTGACGAAACAGGGGCTGACCGCCACCGGCGCCCTGGCCGATAGCGTTTCATTGATCAGGGCTAGATCCAGCAGACTTCCGCCGGCGCCATAGGGTGCGGGCAAGCCGTAGCCGATGATGCCTGCGGCCCCTAGCGCCTGATGCAGGGCTCGCGGGAATTCGCAGCTCGCTTCAAGCTCACGTTGCCGGTCATCCGGGCAATGCTCGGCGCAAAGGCTCTCAATGCGCTCGCGCAAAGCGGTTTGTTCAGAACTCCAGGAAAAGTCCATGAGGTGAGCCTCGTGTGGTGCGTCACATTTGCTGGAACATTAGATTGCGTTCCGTCTATTGTCAGGCAAGGCGCGCCGACGAGTCATAGCCGTAGCTATGGCAAGGAGGTGCAACGCAGTATGGCGGTAAATGGGACCGATATAAGTTGCAGATAGTGTGTCGCATCACACTAATTGAGGTGCTTGATCGAAAGTATCTGCGAAAACCGCGCGACCGGTTCGCTGCCAAATTCCGCGGGCGAGGTGACGATGACATTGACCGTAGTCTCGTAGCGCGCGCCCGTGGCCACGGCCCGTTCGCAAAGGGCCGTGATCTCGCCGGCCGGGTGTAACGCATCATGGGAATCCGCGCGATACCGGCTTTGAAAAGCAGACGATTGCGCAGCGCTTGGGGCAGATGTTGGGCCAGTTGCAGCATGGAACCTCCGGGCAGCCCGTCGGCTGCTGGCAATAGGGGTGCTGACTAGAATATAGTTCTAGAAAATTGTTCTAGTCAAACTCCTATGCCCAATATGCCCAGTACGGAGAGTCGCCAAGTCCGGATTCTGCAAGCCGCGCTGCGCTGCTTTAATGCGCGGGGGGTCGAGGCAACCGCCATCGATGAGATTCGCGCAGAATCGGGCGCCAGCATCGGCAGCATCTATCATCATTTCGAAAGCAAACTGGGTTTGGCTGCCGCCTTGCTGGTTGGCGGTCTGCGCAGCAATATCGACGAACTGAAACCGCGTTTG
>JBFIIN010000195.1:0-6686 GCA_041601225.1 Oceanococcus sp. | reverse complement strand
GCCAAGGACCCGCAGCGCGTGCGCGAATTGGGCATCGGTGAAAACGGCGAAGTCATCATCGAATATCAAGGCCGGCAGGAGAATCTGCGGGCGCTGAGCGAGCAGTCGATAAGCTCCGCACTGCAGCGCCTGGCGTTCACCAGCGAAGCGCAGATTCGCTTTTTGGGCGGGCACGGCGAACGGGACCCGAAGGATGCCGAGCAGGCCGGCTATTCGGTTTTCGCTGGCGATCTGGCCAATAAGGGTTTGCGCGCCGAAGTTTTCAACTTCACGCAGGCGGCCAGCATTCCGGACGACACCGATGTACTGGTCGTCGCGGCGCCGCAGCGTGCGCCTCTGCCCGCGGAAATCGACCGGCTGGTGGATTACGTCCAGCGCGGCGGGAATCTGCTGTGGATCTACGACCCGGATTCTCCGCCCCTGCCAAAGCTGGCCGACGCCCTGGGTATTGTGGTATTGCCAGGAACCGTCATTTACCAGGACTACGATCTGCTGGGCACGGGCCACCCGGCCATGGCCCTGGTGGCGGACTATCCGGGTCACGCCATTACCCGGGAAATGGTGGACATCACCCTGTTCCCCCTGGCCGCCGGCGTTGGCCTGCAGCCCGATACGCCCTGGCAGACCCAGCGCCTGCTCAGCACACCGGCCCGAAGCTGGCTGGAAACCGGCGATCTGGACGCCGAGCTGGTTTATGAATCGGCCACTGACCTGAACGGCCCGGTCAGCATCGGCTTCGCCCTGGAGCGACCCGCGCCAGGCGCCAGCGAATCCCGTCAGCGCGTTGTGGTTATCGGTGATAGCGATTTTCTGAGCAACGGCTTTGTCGGCCAGCTGGGCAATCGGCGGCTGGGATTCAATATCCTGCAATGGCTGGCCAGCCGTGATGCCCAGATCGACATCGATGTGCCTGCCGCACCCGACACCACACTCAGCCTGAGCGCGGCCCAGAGCTCGGCTATCGCGCTGATTTTCATCCTGCTGTTGCCCGGCGCCCTGTTGGGCATGGGGCTGCTGCGCTGGTGGCAGCGCCGCGCGCATCGCGCATGAAGCGGCCGCTGCGCAACAATCTGGTGCTCGCCGGATCGCTCGGCCTGCTGGGCCTGCTGGCCTGGCAGCTCGAGCCGACCGAGGCTCCGCCGCCGCTGCGGCTCAGCGCGATCAATCCAGCGCTGGTGCAACAGATTCGGCTGGCGGCGGGCTCTGAAGAGCCGCTGCTGCTTCAGCGCCGGGGTGAGCACTGGTGGCTGACCCAGCCGGTTGAAATCCCGGCCAACCCCACCGAGGTGCAGACCATTCTGGCTGTAACTCATAGCGCAAGCCTGCAGCAATACCCCCGGGCCGAGCTGGATTTGGCCAAGCTTGGCCTGGACCCGGCTTATTTCAGCCTGGAGCTCGATGAAGCGAGGCTGGATTTCGGCGCCACCGAAACCCTGAACAATCAGCGCTATGTGCTGGCGGGTCAGACCGTACATCTGATTAACGAAATATCGCCCAGCAGCTTCGATGGCAACTACGCGGATCTGGTCAGCCGCAAGCTGCTGGCGGGCCTGGGCGAGCTGGAATCGATCAGCCTGCCGGGACGAACCATTCAGCGCAACCAAGCCGGCTGGACCAGCGTTCCAGCCTCACCCTCTGCCGACAGCCTGCAACGACTGGTCGACGCCTGGCGCAATAGCGCGGCCCTGTGGACGGTGCTTGCTCAGAACGACGAGGTCGGCGGCGACGAAATCCGCCTGACCGGCTCGGCCGGCGCGGCCCGATACCGGGTGCTCAAGACCAAGCCCCAATTCGAATTGCTGCGACCGGATCTGAAGCTGATCTACGTACTGCCACAATCCGCGCTGGGCGAGTTACTTCCGAATCCCGAAGAGTAGGGCTGGCAATGCCTGAGCTTCCTGAGGTCGAAACCACCCGCCGCGGCATCGAACCGGCGCTGGTCGGGCAGAGATTTAGCGGCGCGCGGGTTCGCAACCCCGCGCTGCGCTGGCCGGTTCCTGCAGATTTGGGCCAGCAACTGCGCGGCCAGACGGTCCGCTCGGTCGAGCGCCGGGCCAAGTATCTGTTGATCCCGCTGGACACGGGAACGGTGATTCTGCATTTGGGAATGTCCGGGCGACTCCGGGTGCTGTCAGCCAGCATACCGCCGGAGAAGCACGAGCATGTCGATCTGCTGCTGGACAACGGCCAGGCCCTGCGCCTGCATGATACCCGGCGCTTCGGCGCCGTGCTGTGGACGCCACGACCCTGGGCGGAACATCCCCTGATCGCCAGACTTGGCCCTGAGCCGCTGGCTCCCGAATTTGACCCTGATTTGTTGTGGCGCAAAGCGCGCGGCCGGCAGCTGGCTATCAAGAGCCTGATCATGGACGGCCAGGTGGTCGTTGGGGTCGGCAATATATATGCGAATGAAGCCCTGTTCCGCGCCGGAATTCATCCGCGCCGGGCCGCAGGGCGCATCTCCAGAAAACGCCTGGCGGGCCTGGTTGGAGCAATCAAATCCGTGCTCGGCGAAGCCCTGGCCCGCGGCGGCACGACCTTGCGCGACTACCGGGGACCCGACGGCGCCCGGGGCTACTTCACGCTGGATTTGCGGGTCTATGACCAAGCCGGGCAACCGTGCCCAAGCTGCCAGACTGCAGTGCGCCGGGAAGTGCTTGGCCAGCGTGCCACCTATTTCTGCCCGGCCTGTCAACGCTGATCCCACTGGTGCGTTACTGATTTATCTTCCGGCCACGCGGGCCGATATGCCCGTGCCATTCGTTATTATGAGAGAGAACCATGCAACCTATCACGCTGACAAACTGGCTGTTGACCGCCTCCCTGGCCACCACCCTGGCTTTAAGCGCTTGCGATGACTCCGGGGGCGTGATCGGCCAGAAATTCGTGCCGAAAGACGAATCACCGACCGAATCCGCCAGCGACAGCGCCCCGGCGGCTGAACCGGATCCGGCTGCAGCCGAGTCGTCCGCCGCGGCCACACCTGCGCCCCCCGCAAAACCAGCACCGGCCCAGGAGAGTGCGGCAGCGAGCCGGCCCGGCGCCCGACCCGCGCCGGGCGCGACCGGCAGCACGCCCATGCAGTCCCAATGCGCCACTTGCGGCACGATCGAGTCTATCTCCGCGCGCGCCGTGAAAGGCGAAGGCAGTGGCCTGGGCGCCGCGGCCGGAGCTGTGCTGGGCGGCATCATCGGCCACCAGTTCGGCAGCGGTAGCGGCAACAAGGCGGCCACCGTGGCGGGCGCCGTTGGCGGCGCGGTGGCTGGCAATGAAATCGAGAAGCGTAACCGCGCCAGCGAAGTCTACGACTATACGATCGTCATGTCGGACGGCACGCGCACAACGATTAGCCAGCCCAACTCCAGCGACTTCTATGTTGGCGACAAGGTGCAAATTGTTGATGGCCAGATGTACAAGATTTAAGTCTTGACTATGGCCCGAGTGGCTCGTCGGCAGGTCCAGATTCCGGCGAGCACCACCCCGCCGCCTAGCACCTGAGCCGCCGAAAGCGCTTCGGCCAGAATGAGCCACGCGAAGGCCGCCGCCGCAACGGGCTGCAACAGCAGACCCGCCGAGGAAAACGATGCGGGCAGATGGGCCAGAGCGTAAGCGATCAGGCCCTGGCCGCCCACGTGACTGACCACGGCGAGGAATATCAGCACCCCCCAGTCCTCCGCCGTGGGCGGCAGGATTGGCCCGCGGGCCGCCGCAATGGGCCCCAGAACCAGGGCTGCAATTGCCGTGCTGGCCAGCATGATTGTCCAGGTATCAAGCTGCCGGCGCAGCATCGCTACCGTCACCAGATAAACCGCATAGAAAACGGCCGTGAGCACTCCCAGCACGTCGCCCAGGACCTGCGCCCCATCCAGCTGGGCGCTGGCCTGAACCAGCACGGCGGCTCCCACCAGCGCGCAACACAAGCCGAACACGTACGCGCCGTTCAATCGTTCACCCAACCACAGTACCGCGGCGATGGCGACCAGCACCGGCGCCAGGTTCGGCAACAGGGTGGCGTTGGCCACTGAAGTGAAATTCACCGCGTAATGCCACACCGCCAGATCCGCGGCGAAAGCCAGACCGGCAATCAGCAACAAACCCTGCTCGCGCCGGCGGATCGGCGCCAAACGATTACCCAGAAACCACCAGCAGGGCAGCAGCAGGGGCAGCGCCAGACACAGGCGCCAGAAAGCCACGGCCTCAGGCGTAAGATCAGCCAGGCGGACACATATCGGCGCCGCGCCGATCGCCACGGCGCCGGCAAACAGACAGACCAGGGCCTTGGCCTGGGCGGACATCAGGGACCGCGCCGCACGGAACTGGGTCGACCGGTGGCGCCGCTCAATTCTCAGTCAGCAAGCCCGCGAATTCTCCCGAGTTCAGCAGTGCCTGCAAATCCTCAAAGCCACCGATGAGTTGGCCGTGCACAAAAATCATGGGCAGGGTTGGCCAACCGGTCCACATCTTGAGCGCATTGCGCCGGCGCCAGTCGGTGAAGTAACTGCCGTATTCGAGATAGTGGTAAACGATGCCCGCTGCATCCAGCGCCTTGCGCGCCTTTTTCGGGACCGGGTTTTGGGCCATCCCGACCACGACGACCGGATGGGCCATGATCGCGGCCTCGACCTCGGCGCGTATTTCCTGTTGATTGCTTGCGATCTTGGCGCGTATCGCGGGGTGTATGCGGGCTTCTTCAAGGACAGAGCGGGGCATGGGTCAGCTTTCTCAGGGGAGGCAATCGGCGGATTGTCGCATTTGCAGATGCCCCGCGGACCGTCGCCCCCAACCTTTTTACGGCCAGCCAGTCCTGGCCCATGGACATTCACCCCAGGCCAGTCCAAGCCCAACTCAGGCTAAAATCGTCGATTCCCTTACCGCTCAAGCAAGCCATGCCCGAACCCCAATCCCTCTCCGGCCGCGTTGGCTTCGTCAGCCTGGGCTGTCCCAAGGCCCTGGTCGATTCCGAGCGCATCCTGACTCAGCTGCGCGTGGAGGGCTATTCCATCGTGCCCAGCTACGACGAGGCCGATCTGGTTGTGGTCAATACCTGCGGCTTCATTGAGTCGGCGGTAGAGGAATCTTTGGAGGCCATCGGTGAGGCGCTGAGCGAAAACGGCAAAGTCATCGTGACGGGTTGTCTGGGCGCCAAGGGGGAACTCATTCGCGCGCGTTTTCCGGAGGTGCTGTCCATCTCGGGGCCGCAGGATTACCGCTCTGTGATGGAGGCCGTGCACACGCAAAAGCCGCCCGCGCACGATCCCTTCGTCGATCTGGTGCCACCGCAAGGCGTCAAACTGACGCCCAAGCATTTCGCCTATTTGAAAATTTCCGAGGGCTGCAATCACAAATGCAGCTTCTGCATCATTCCGTCCATGCGCGGCAAGCTGCGCAGTCGCGGCATCGATGATGTGATGATCGAGGCTGAACGACTGGTCGCCGGCGGAGTGCGCGAACTTCTGGTAATCGCCCAGGACACCAGTGCTTATGGTTCGGACCTGAAATATCAAACCGGGAAATGGCGCGGTCAGCAGTGGCGCACGCGGCTTTACGACCTGTGCGCGGCTCTGGGCGAACTCGATGCGTGGGTACGCCTGCACTATGTTTATCCCTACCCGCACGTGGATGACATCATTCCGCTCATGGCCGATGGCCGTATCCTTCCCTATCTGGATGTGCCGTTGCAGCACGGCAGCCCGCGGGTACTGAAAGCCATGCGCCGGCCCGCGAACGCGGAGAACGCCCTGGAACGTTTGCACCGCTGGCGCGAAATCTGCCCAGAACTCACCGTACGTTCCACTTTCATTGTCGGCTTTCCCGGCGAGACCGAAGCCGAATTCGAGGAATTGCTGGAGTTTCTGGACGCCGCCCAGATTGACCGGGCCGGATGCTTCACCTATTCGGCCGTCGAAGGCGCGACAGCCAATGCTCTTGGCGCCGAGCTTCCCGAACAACTCAAGCAGGAGCGCTACCAGCGTTTCATGGAGCGCCAGCAGGCAATCAGCAGCGCCCGCCTGCAGCAAAAGGTGGGGCGCGAGATTGAGGTCATCATCGATGAAGTCGGCCCCGAAGAAGCCCTGGGGCGCAGCAGTGCCGATGCCCCGGAAATCGACGGCATGGTGACTTTGCCAGCCGGTGGGCTGCGCGCTGGGCAGATCGTGCGCGCCCTGGTCACCGGGGCTGACGAGTACGACCTCGCAGCCGTGCCCTGCTGACGCTCCGGTCGGACTGCCGACATTCCTGAGCTCGACTCAGTCTGCTGCAACCGCGGGCGCACAATTGAGCCCCGGCCTCCGCCGGTTGTTGCTCTGGCCCGTCCGCCCCGCATCAGGGCGCCGACGGCACACCTGCCGGCCGCGGCGCCCGCTCATGCCATGCAGATGCGACCACCAGTGCAGACGGCCAGCGGATCGGAATTGGCCAGGCAAGCGCTGGCCGTCTGCCCTGGACCGCTCGCGCTGACGCGCGAACAAAACACGATAAACGCCCCGGGACGCAGCCCGGACCTGGCTTTCAGGAGTGCTAAGCTTCGCGCCTAGCAGTCTGGATGGACTCAGCCACCTTGACAGCGATACAGGCGACGGCTTTCGACAGGCCAATGCGTGGGCCGTAGTAATGACCGGTGGTCTATTCCCTGAATCATTCTATGTCGGGACGACGATTGGTACCCTCAACTGGCTACTTCGAACATT
>JBFIIN010000194.1:0-6725 GCA_041601225.1 Oceanococcus sp. | reverse complement strand
GAAATCAACGACTTCGACAACATTCGCGCTGTAAACTCTGATCTAGTGCGCACGCTGTTCGGCGCCCTCGTCCTTGCCCGATGCCTTGGCCTCTGCGGCAACTCGTGGCTCTGGCTTACGCTCCAGCGCGGCTTCAACCACCTGATCAATCCAGCGCACCGGCAGAATTTCCAGTTTGCCCTTGATGTTGTCGGGTATCTCAGCAAGGTCTTTGACGTTCTCTTCAGGAATCAGGACCCTGCGAATTCCGCCACGATGGGCCGCCAGCAACTTCTCCTTGAGCCCGCCGATCGGCAAGACCTCGCCGCGCAGCGTAATTTCGCCAGTCATGGCGACCTCAGCTCGCACTGGAATGCCGGTAATTGCGGAAATCAGTGAGGTGCACATGCCTATGCCTGCGCTGGGACCATCCTTGGGCGTCGCGCCCTCGGGAACATGCACATGGATGTCGAGTTTCTGCAGACGTTCCTCATCGATGCCCCAGAGACCCGCGCGACTTCGTACCACGGTCATCGCCGCCTGAATCGATTCCTGCATGACATCTCCGAGACTGCCGGTGTATGACAGCTTGCCCTTGCCTGGCACCACAGCGGACTCGATCGTCAGCAATTCGCCGCCAACCTCGGTCCACGCCAGGCCAGTGACCTGCCCCACCTGGCTTTTTTCTTCCGCACGACCGAACCGGAATTGCGGCACACCCAGATACTTTTCCACCGAACGGGAGCTGACGTTGATTGTCTTTTCGGTGTTCTTGCTCAGAATCTCCTTCACGACCTTGCGGGCGATCTTGCTGATTGCGCGCTCCAGACTCCGTACACCGGCCTCGCGCGTATAGTGACGAATCACGTCCCGCAGCGCCCCGTCGCTGATCTTCAGCTCGCCATCCTTCAAGCCATTGTTGGTCATCTGCTTGGGCACCAGATAACGCCTGGCGATATTGAGCTTTTCGTCCTCCGTGTATCCCGGCAAACGAATCACTTCCATCCTGTCCAGCAACGGCGCCGGAATATTCAGCGTGTTGGCCGTGGCGACAAACATCACATCGGACAGGTCGAAATCGACTTCCAGATAGTGGTCGTTGAACGCGTTGTTCTGCTCCGGGTCCAGCACCTCCAGCATGGCGGATGCCGGGTCACCGCGGAAATCCTGGGCCATCTTGTCAATTTCATCGAGCAGAAACAGGGGGTTGCGAACCCCAACCTTGCTCATGTTCTGCAGTATCTTGCCGGGCATGGAACCGATATAGGTTCGGCGATGGCCGCGAATTTCGGCTTCATCACGCATGCCTCCCAGCGACATGCGCACAAACTTTCGATTCACCGCACGCGAAATCGAGCGGCCCAACGAGGTCTTTCCCACACCCGGCGGGCCGACCAGACACAAGATCGGACCCCGTAACTTCTTGACCCGTTTTTGCACGGCGAGATATTCGATTATTCGTTCCTTGACCGACTCCAGACCGTAATGATCTTCGTCCAGGTACTGCTCCGCGCGCTCCAGGTCGATGGCGCTGCGGGTGCGCTTCTTCCAGGGCACTCCGACCACCCAATCCAGGTAGTTGCGCACCACCGTGGCTTCGGCGGACATCGGCGACATCAGCTTCAGCTTGTTCAATTCGGTCTGGGCCTTGGCCTTGACATCTTTCGGCATGCCGACCGTTTCAATTTTCTGCGCCAGCTCCTCCAGCTCACTGGGACCATCCTCGATATCACCCAGTTCTTTCTGGATGGCTTTCATCTGCTCGTTGAGGTAGTACTCGCGCTGGCTGCGCTCCATCTGCTGCTTGACCCGCCCGCGAATGCGCTTTTCGACTTGCAGGATGTCGATCTCGCCCTCGAGCAGACCCATGACATATTCCACCCGCTCACGGGTGTCCAGCTTCTCCAGCACCTGCTGCTTGTCTTCCAACCGCAAATTCAGATGAGCCGCGACGGTATCCACCAGACGACCCGGGTCGTCCATACTCGTCAGAGAGGGCAGAAGTTCGGCAGGAACCTTCTTGTTGAGTTTGACGTACTGCTCGAACTGGCCGAGCAGGGACCGCACCAGGGCGTCCATTTCCCGGTCATCGGCATCGCTGGCCGCCGGCAGCGCTTCGCAGGTCGCGACCAGATAGGCGCCGCTGTCGTCCACCGCCTGGACGCGCGCACGCTCACCGCCTTCGACCAGCACTTTCAGGGTTCCGTCTGGCAGCTTCAGCAGCTGCAATATGTTGGCCAGGGTGCCAACGCGATAAATATCATCAGCGCCCGGTTCATCGGTTTCGGCCGTTTTTTGTGCGACCAGAAGAATCTTCTTGTCCTTCTGCATCGCGTCCTTCAGCGCTTCAACCGATTTTTCGCGGCCGACGAACAGGGGCATCGCCATGTGGGGGAACACCACCACATCACGCAGGGGCAAAACGGGGGAATTCAAATCGTCTTTCTCGGTCATGACAGCCTCAGGTCAGGGCCGCCGCTACCGCAGGGGCCAAACACGCTTATGTAAGTGGGGGTGCGGCCCGGTCTTTCAAGACCAAACCGCAACCGCTCAACTCGCGGCCTGACCGTCGTTTACCGCAATCGGCTCGCTACCACCGTATACGATATAGGGTTTGGCCTCGCCGCCAACTACGGCTCCGTCAACCACAACCTTCTCCACATTCTCCATCGACGGCAGGTCATACATCACGTCGAGCAAGATGTTTTCGAGGATCGTCCGCAGTCCGCGGGCGCCTGTCTTGCGCTCCATCGCCCTGCCCGCGATCGCCTTGAGCGCATCATCGCGGAACTCCAGAACTGCACCTTCCATCTCAAACAGCTTGATGTACTGCTTGGTCAACGCGTTCTTGGGCTCTTGCAAAATCGAGACCAGTACCTGTTCGTCCAGTTCCTGCAGCGTCGCGACCACGGGCAAGCGCCCCACAAATTCAGGGATCAGGCCGAAGCGGATCAAATCGTCCGGCTCAACATTGGCCAAAATTTCGCCAATTTTCTTGCCATTATCCACGCTCTCGACATCGGCCTGGAATCCAATTCCGCCCTTGCGCGAGCGCTGGCCGATAATTTTTTCCAGGCCAGCAAACGCACCGCCACAGATAAACAGGATGCCGCCGGTATTGACCTGCAGGAATTCCTGCTGCGGATGCTTGCGCCCGCCCTGCGGAGGCACCGAAGCCACCGTTCCCTCCACCAGTTTCAACAGGGCCTGCTGGACACCTTCGCCGGACACGTCCCGGGTAATCGACGGATTCTCAGACTTGCGTGAGATCTTGTCGATTTCATCAATGTACACAATGCCACGCTGCGCCTTTTCGACATCGTAATCGCATTTCTGCAGCAATTTTTGAATAATGTTTTCGACGTCTTCGCCGACGTATCCGGCTTCGGTCAAAGTGGTTGCATCGGCAATCGCGAACGGCACATCCAGCAGGCGGGCGAGCGTTTCGGCCAGCAGAGTCTTGCCCGAGCCGGTGGGCCCAATCAGCAAAATATTGCTCTTGGACAATTCGACTTCATCGTGGCTGGCGTTGGAATTCAGCCGCTTGTAATGATTGTAGACGGCGACGGCCAGGGTCTTCTTGGCGCTTTCCTGGCCGATGACATATTCATCCAACACTGACTTGATTTCCTGCGGCTTGGGCAACCCCTTGTGCGCCGGCTTGGCCTGCAGCTCTTCGCGAATGATGTCATTGCACAATTCGACACATTCGTCGCAAACGTAAACCGAAGGGCCGGCAATGAGCTTACGCACTTCATGCTCGCTCTTTCCGCAGAAAGAACAGTAAAGAGTCCGGCCGTTGCCGCCGCTACCGCGCTTGTCATCGCTCATTGTGCCACCGCTCCACGCTCGCCTCGGGTTTTATACCACGCACCCCAGACCATGCAAAAGGCGGGCCGGTGGGCCACGGACCACACTAAGACCGGCATCGCCCAGGGAAATTCCGCATCCTGCTCATCCCGAGCATCGTTTGCGACTGGGATATTCAGTCGGCCGCCGGTTTTTTGTCATCCGGCAGGCCGCGATCCGTCAGAACCGAGTCAATAAGACCATACTTCTGTGCGGCCTCAGCGCTCATGAAAAAGTCCCGCTCCGAATCCTTGGCGATGCGCTTCACATCCTGGCCGGAGTGACGCGCCAAGATGTCGTTCAGACCGGAGCGCATCTGCAGTATTTCCCTGGTGTGAATCTCGATGTCGCTGGCCTGCCCCTGAAATCCGCCCAGCGGCTGATGAATCATGACCCGCGAATGGGGCAATGCCGTGCGCTTGCCCGTCGTGCCGCCAGCCAGCAGCACCGCACCCATGCTGGCAGCCTGCCCGATGCACATGGTGCCAACGTCGGGTTTCACGAACTGCATGGTGTCGTAGATCGACAACCCGGATGTGATGACTCCGCCCGGCGAGTTGATATACAGATTGATGTCCTTGTCGGGATTTTCCGACTCCAGAAACAGTAGCTGTGCCACCACCACGTTGGCCATATGGTCGTCGATCGGCCCAACGATAAATACGACGCGCTCCTTGAGGAGCCGCGAGTAGATGTCGAATACCCGCTCGCCGCGCGCCGATTGCTCCAGGACATAAGGTACGTAATTCATAATCGCTAAAACTCACTCGCTCGCGGATTTGGTCAACTCATCAAAACTGAGTTTCTTGTCCTTCATTTTGGCGCTTTGCAGGCAGAGATCGACCACCTGATCTTCCAGCACCATGGCCCCAAGGTTCTGCATGAACTCGCGGTTGCTTCGATAGTAGGCGATTGCCTGCTCTGCGTCTTCAAATTCGCTGGCCATTTCCCTGAGCTTGGCCTCGACGGCTGCGGCGTCAGCCTTGAGTTCCCTGAGCTTGATCACCTCACCCAGAAGCAGCCCGAGAGCGGCGCGCCGGGTGGCCTGCTCGGTGAACATGTCGTCCGGCAGAATCTTGTGCAGATCCTCGTGCGACAGTTTGGCCTGCCCGAACCGCTGTGCGGCCTCATGGCGCATGCGCTCGATTTCCTGGGCCACCATGGCCTTGGGAACTTCGACCGGATTCGCGCTCAGCAGGTGTTCCATGACCTGACCCTTGAGCATGCGCCGCGCCGCCTGATCGCGCTCACGCTCCAGCGAGCTGCGCATTTTCTCTCGCAGCGCGGCTTCGCCGCCTTCGGTAACGCCCATGCTGGCGCAAAACTCGTCGTCGATGTCCGGCAACTGGCTGGCTTCCAGCTTATTCACCTTGACCTTGAACAAGGCGGCTTTGCCCTGGAGCTGTTCGGCGTGATAGTCGGCGGGGAAATTCACGGTGATTTCGCGTTCCTCACCGGCCGCCATGCCCAGCAGTCCCGCCTCCATGTCCGGCAGGAAACGACCGGCGCCCATCTCGACCTCGACGTCGCTGCCCTGCCCACCATCAAAGAGTTCGCCGTCGATGAACCCGGAAAAATCGATGCGCAGACGATCGCCTTCCGCGGCCCCGCCGTCCTTGTCGGCATAGGTCCGGCGCTGTTCACGAAGACGGCTCAGCACGGTATCGACATCGGCATCGACGATTTCGGTCACGGGCGATTCGATCTTCATGCCGTCCAGACCACGCAACTCGATATCCGGGTAGACGTCAAAAACCGCCACATAGCTCATGTCCGCGCCGGGCGCCACGCCCTCAAACTCGATTTTCGGCTGGCCGGCCGGCTGAACCTTCACTTCGTCCAGGGCCTTGGGATAACTGCTTTCCAGCAGCTGGGACAAAGCCTCCTGGCGGGCCTGGCCACCATACCGCTGCTCCAGGACTTTAAGCGGCACTTTGCCGGGGCGAAAGCCGTCGACCCGAACGCGGCGGCCAAGGGCACGGAGCTGGCTCTGCACCGCCTGGTCGTATTCCTGGGCCGGGATGCTGACATGAAGGCGGCGTTCCAGACCTTCGGCGGATTCAAGTTTCACTTGCATGCTGTTTGCGACTCTTCTGTCTGGCGACAACCGCCAGGGATTGTCGATTGTATTGAAATACCGGATGCGGCCGAGTGACCCGCATCATGCTTGTATATGGGTGCGAACGCGGAACGACCCGCCGGGCCGCTCGAGAACGACCACTCCTCACGAGCCCGCGCGCCGGTGGTGCGACAGGAGAGACTCGAACTCTCACGGGTTTCCCCACTGGAACCTAAATCCAGCGCGTATACCAATTCCGCCACTGTCGCCCAGGTCCGCAATCTCTGATGCACCGACACCGACTTCTGGTCGGCGCCTCAATTTGGTGGGCCATGTAGGACTTGAACCTACAACCAATTGATTAAGAGTCAACTGCTCTACCAATTGAGCTAATGGCCCGTGGTAAACCATGCAAAACACCAGCCGCCGCAAGACAGCCGCGACTCAAAAAAATGGGGTGGACGATGGGATTCGAACCCACGACAACCGGAATCACAATCCGGGACTCTAACCAGCTGAGCTACGCCCACCACTGCCTGCCACGATGCCGCCGTCGCAGGGGGCGCGAATAATAGCCTACTTTGGCCCGGGGCAGCCACCGTGAACCAGATAGCTTTGAATGGCTGGTGGCAGGATGCTTCGTTGCGGCAACTGCGCCGGAGCCCGGCTGTTCGAGGTCAGCCAGAAACAGGCCTGATGATCCTTGATCCGACCCAGCTCGGCATCCGCCCGCATGCAGGCAAACGCCTTGGCCGCATAAGTGGGGTCCAACTGGTACCCGGCGGCGGCCAGCCACTGACTGGCCGCCGCCGACTCTGGCGTCGGCACACCATATGCT
>JBFIIN010000193.1:0-6772 GCA_041601225.1 Oceanococcus sp. | reverse complement strand
TTTGAATTTTTTGGCGATTTCGCAGGCGTTTTCTTCGCGCTGCCGGCCTCCGCTTGCGAGCTGGCCGGCGCCTTGCGCTTCTGTTCTCCAGTTCTGGCGGCGGCGACTGGCCCGGCCAGCGCACGCAACCCGGCGGGCAGCTTCCATTTCTTTGCCACAGCCCAGCTGACGAATGTCGCGAGTTTCAGTTTTGCGTCAAAACCAGTGGTCTTGCCTTGTCCTGCGCGCAAGGCCAGCGCGGGATCATCCAGGCTTTTCGTCAGTCTGGACATCCGTTTACAGAGCTCCGTCAGCCAGGCCGGATCTTCTGCCGATGCCAGCTTCAGCTTGCTGTCATGTGCACGAATCACCAGAAACTCGTTGACACCCAGCGCTCGCGGCTCGACATCGACGCTCAATGCCAGGCACTCCCAGCTGCGCGCGCTGCCGCGCCGGCTCCAGTGGGCCCAATCCGGTGCTGGCGCGTCCATAATCAGCTCCCGCGGGCTTTGTTCACCCGCTTCTTTGTGCGCTTGGCCTTGGCTTTCACCGTCCCCCCAGGCTTGGCGGGAGCCGGCGGATCGACCTCTCGACCGAGCGAAAAATGTCCGACGCGCTCGGTGTGCATCTGCCGGCGCAGGGCGTTAAACGGTTCAAAATTGATGAAATTCGGCAGGTTCATGACTGTTCCAGTATTTTGGCAACCTTCGATTCCACGTCGGTACGTACCCGGAATTCAACACGCTGTGAGCGTGCATAGTCCTCGACGCCCTTTTCATCGACGAAGCGTCGCGACGACGACAAGCCATTCGCCGTGAGGTGCCGTCGCAGCCACGGTAAATACTCGCGCTCCACGATCGGCAGCGACATGATGAAGCGCAGCACGCTCCGCGCACGCTGATAGGACAGATCCATGTTCTTCAGATATGCCACCTGCTCTGGCGCCGGATTGACCAGATTCCAGAAACTGGAAGTGTGCCCTTCGATCCGCAATTCCGCGATGCTGTCGCGGAAGTCGCTCTTGGTGATCACGGCCAGATAGTGCGGCACGAAATCGTCCAGTATCTTGCGAAAATCCTCGCGAATGGCCCACGAGCCGACCCCGAACAGCACATCCGGCTCATTGAAACGGATGGTCAGATCTTCCTGAATTTCGGCGTTCCATCTGGGCAGATCCTCACCGAATTCGAGCAATAATTCGTGGTACAGCTCGTCGCGCTTTTTGTCGTACAGGACCGCGACCTCCTTGACGCTGTCAACCTTGATCTGCGCCCCTTCAAGCTTGGTTTTCAGACTTTCCACCGTCTGCTCCCAGCCCTGCTCGGCAGACGCGGCCTGCTCCTGCTGCGTCAGCATGAAATAGAGCATCAGCAGGAAAAACAGAATCAGCGCCCCGCCCAGCAAGTCTGTGGCTGAGATCCAATGGTCTTCGCGCCCCACCTCAGAGGTCAGTTCGTCGGCGAACATGGCTTAGACCGCCCGCGCCATGTTGACCACTTCTCGCAGGCGGTCGGTCAGCGGTGTGTAATCTTCGACGAACTTCTCGGAGAGGGCCGCGAGCTGCTGACCGAAGCTGACCAGAGCCTTGCGCAGTTCTTCGTCCATCGCCCGATCCACCCGGATGACCTGATCCTCGATCCGCTCGGAGATCTCGCTGATGTGCTCGTTCATCTGCGTGTTGCCGGCAACGATCTTCTCTTCAATGTTTTCGAGATTGGAGGCCGTCTCGTCCACGATGTGGGCAAAGCGCTTCAGATGGCTTTCCATCTGGACCCGCTGGGAATCCAGCCCTCCGAGTAGCGAGGAAATGTTCTTCGAAACATCGATGAATATTTCGGATTTCGATGCCACTTCGTCGAAGCGGCGCGTGGCAGTGTCCATGTTGCGCGCCGTTTTGGTCTGTTGATCCACCATATCGCCAAGCTGCTTGCGGTAGGCCGACATCCAGTTGATCAATTCGGCAATGGCCTGGTTGAAACCACCAAGGGTTTCCCAGAACTGGCCGCTGAACTGGGTGTTGAACTGCTTGATCAGATCCTCCAGCACGGTCATCAGGCCCTTCGGACTGTAATCCACCTGCCGCTTGGTATTTTCTTCCAACGCCGCGCGAATCGCGCCCAGCGACTTGTCGGTTGCGGCGTGGGCAACGCGCAGTTCATCGACGATCCCGTCGCGGGCGCCCTCCGGACCAACGATCGCCATGCGCAAATCATCAATCGCATCCGCAACCGCAGTCGTCATATTGCCTATGTCTCCCGACAAACCACCCGCCGTTTCACCAAAGGAACTGGCTACGCTATCGGCCAGGTTATGCAGGCCTTCGCTGAGTCCATCGACCCGCTCCAGCATTCCGGCCATGTCGCCGCTCAAGGCTTCCTGCACCCCTGCGCTGGCTTTGAGCAAGGCCCCGGCCAGGTCGGCTTGTCCCTGCTGCAGGCGCTGACCGAGCGCGTTGGCCGCGCCGTCAGGGCCGACCAGCGCGTCGCGCAGATCCGTGACCGCAGTGGCAATCTGCGCAGCCAAGGCGTCGCGCCCCTGTTCCAGGGCTTTGGCCATGGCCTGATTGCCCGCCGACAGAATTTCGGCCAGCCGCTCGCCCAGGGCGTCACTGCCATCGCGCATCGCGTCCAGACGGCCGAGCATGGCTTCTGCATCGCCACCCATCGCGCCCTGAAGACTCTCGATCGCCTCGGCAACGCTGCGCATTTGCTCAGCCGTTTCCGCGCTGCTTTGGGCCAGCCGCTGATTGAGTGATTCAACATCGTCAGCTAGCGCACCGCGCATCCCATCCGAGATTCTGGCCAGGGCGGTGGCCAGTTCAAGCTGTCCGTCCTGCAGCCGCTGGCCAAGTTTTCCGGCCATCCCATCGGGGCCGACCAGGGCGTCGCGCAGATCGGTAACGGCGGACGCAATTTGCGCGGCGAGCGTGTCCCGGCCCTGCTCCAGCGCCTTGTTCATCGCAGCGTCACTGGCGCCCAGGATTTGAGCCAGGCGCTCACCGAGGGCATCACTGCCATCGCGCATGGCATCCAGACGCTCCAGCATCGCGACCGCATCGCCACCCATGGCTCCTTCAAGGCTTTCAATAGCCTCCGCAACCCCGCGCATTTGGGCGGCCGTTTCCGTACTGCTCTTGGCCAGACGCTCGTTGAGGCTTTTCAGGTCCTCACCCAGCGCGCCACGCAGGCCTTCGGAAACCCTGGCCAGGGCCGAAGCCAGTTCGATTTGTCCGTCCTGCATGCGCTGACCCAGGTCCTTGACCAAGCCATCCGGACCCACCAACGCATCGCGAAGGTCGGTTACCGCAGCCGCGATTTGAGCGGCCAGGGCATCGCGCCCCTGTTCCAGCGCCCTGGCCATGGCCTCATTGCCGGAACCCAGAACCTGGACCAGCCGCTCGGCCAGCGCATCGCTGCCCTTACGCATGGCTTCAAGGCGTTCCAGCATAGCCGCGGTATCGCCACCCATGGCGCTTTGCAAACTCTCGATGGCCTCAGCCACACCGCGCATCTGCGCCGCCGTTTCGACGCCGCTTTCCGTCATGCGTTTGGTGGCCGCCTCGCTCCCGGCGCCCAGTCTGTCCAGACGCTCAAGCAGGGCCGCATCGTCGTCCATCATGACTTCCTGCAAGCCCTTGATCGCTGCCGCCACGGTCCCGATCTGTTCGGCGCCTGCGGCGCTGCTGCCGGCGAAGCCTTCCGCCAATGCCGCCTGCCCGGCAGTCAGTTGCTCGGTCAGTTTGGCTATAGCTTCCGCATCGGTTTTCGCGCCTTCCCTGATGGCCTGCAGAATACCCTGGGAATCCGAACCGATGCCCTCCAACTGATTCAGCATGGCGGCATCCCTGTCGCGACCGGCATCGAGCGCGCCGGCCAGGGAATCCAGCGCTGAACGCAGATCATCAGACTTCTCGTTGGCCTCCTGCTGCAGATTGCGCAGGCCTGCCAGCAAGGACGATTTGTCTTCGTCGGTCAGGCTGCGCTCCACGCCACGCATGGCTCCGACCAGATCCTCCATCTTGACCCGTGCGCCTGCAGCCGACTCCTCAACAGGGAACAGCAAATGCCGGAATTTGACCAGGATTCCGCCGAGGATGCCCGCCACAGATGTCCAGAACGCCAGTTTTATACCGGTAAAAAGAAACGGAATACTGGCCTTGATGTCATCCGGATCAAAGGCCGACAATCCCACCGTGATCCCCAAAAACGTCCCGAAGATGCCCAGGCTGGTCAGGATCGACGGCGCGTTCAGCGCCACCCTTGGGCGGTCGCTTAGCAGGGCATATATCGTCATGGCGGCGATGACCGCCATGATGACGTAGGTGATGACTTTGATTGTGGTTATATCCATGTCCGCCTTTCCTCTCCCCGGTCGCACTGTTTTGTAATGATCAAGCGGCGGTGCCAGACAGAGTCGTATCATCAACTCGGGTCGTTCCCGTCGCTAGAGTTCCGACTGCCGCAGGCGTCGGTTCGTTCCGCAACGATCATTACCATCCGCATGTGAAGTCGCGGTTAAAGACCATATAGCACTTGTTGCAGCGCGACCGTCAAGACCCGCCGCGCGCAAAAAGAAACCGAACCGGATCCCCGGCTCGGCTTCCAGACGCGGCAGAGAGGACTGCGTAGGGTGGCCTCAGCCGCCAGGCGGCGGCCGCCGCAGCTTGCGTTCCGGCGCCTGAGACGCGAGCTGTGCCCTTTGTTCGGAACTCAGCGCACCGCTGATAGCCTGCCGGAACTCCGCGCCCAGCCGCACCTGTTCGGCGCTAATGCGCCCATGTTCGTCCGCGAGCTGATCAAGCTCGGTCGCATAGTCCGGCGCACCCGGATCCAGCCGCCGCAGGGCCCGGCGATTTGCCCGCATGGCATCCCGCAAATTCCGGGCGCGGGCGCGATGGGCATCGGCCACGGCGCGAAGTCGCTCGCGCTGCGGACCCTCAATCTGCAACAGATCGGCTATATGTTCGACGCGTGCGTCGAAATGCCGCCCTGGCCCGTGATCCGGACCGCCAGATGCCTGGGCGACGGCTGCATGGCCTGACAGGCCCACTGCGAAAAGCGTGACCGACATTAATTTCTTCATCGATTGACTCCAGCGTTGAAAATGACGGTTACAGACTAGACCCGGCGATGCAAGAGAGCATGGCCAAACGTAAGGGTTTGTAAACCCGCCTCCCGCGCTCCGCAGCAGATGTTTATAGTTCGGCCATGAGCCGATTGCTACTCGCCGACGACGACACGGAATTATGCGACTTGCTGACTGACTATCTGGGCACACACGGCTTTGAGGTCCAAACAGTTCATGATGGCGAGGCCGCGGTCGCGCAGGCCATGTCCGGCCATGAGGCAATCATTCTGGACATCATGATGCCCAAGCGCGATGGCTTGAGCGCCCTCACCGAAATTCGGCGTATGAGCCGAATTCCCATCCTGATGCTGACTGCAAGGGGCGACGACGTGGATCGCATCCTGGGGCTGGAAATGGGCGCCGATGACTATTTGCCCAAGCCCTTCAATCCACGCGAACTGGCCGCGCGAATTAAGGCCATCATTCGCCGCACCGAGAGTCATGAATCCCTGGCCCGCCTGCACGCCGGCGACGTGGAGATCATGCCGGCCCGGCGCGAAGCCCGCCTTTGCGGCGCACCACTCGAGCTTACCGGCACGGAGTTCGAAGTCCTGCGCGCCTTGGGCGAGCGGGCAGGCGAAATCGTGGATCGCGACAGCTTGTCGCGCAGTGCCCTGGGGCGGCGCTGGCTGCCCACCGATCGCAGCCTGGATATGCATATTTCCAATCTGCGCAGGAAACTCGGCAGCGCGCGCCTCAAAACCCTGCGCGGACGCGGTTACCAGCTGGTGAAATGAACCGCCTCTTTCTGCGCTTCTTTGTCTGGTTTCTGGCGGCCAACCTGGCAACGGTCGCGGCGACCTTCGTGATCGCCCAGCCGGTATTGCGGGCCTTGCAGCAGGACCGCAGCGCGCTGGCCCAGAACCTGGGCCAGCGCGCTGTGGAGTTGTTCGAGCAAAAGGGTCCACGCGCATTGCGTGAATTGCTGCAGACCAGCCGCCGCGATCAGCTGCTCAGCTTTGCGCTCATCAGGCCCGGCGGGAGACCCGCTATCCCCATCCCGCGCGAGATGCACCATCGCCTGCGCGATCGCGTTCCCGATGATCGCGGCGGCCCCATCCGGCAGGGGTCGGCGCACCCGCCGCCGTCAGGTCGCCCTGCAGAGCCGCGCGATTCGCTGGTGACCGTGGAGGTTCCCGGCCAGGCCGGCAACTATCGCTTCATCGCACTGCTTCCGCCTCCGCACACGGCGCTGCTCAGCGCCTTTGGCCCGCTGCGAATCGGGGTGTCGGTGCTGGTACTGGCGATACTGGCGCTGGCGTTTTCCCAAGCCCTGGCGCGCCCGCTGCAGGGCCTCAGTGCCGCTGCCCGCCGCATGGCGGCGGGCGATTTGAGCGCGCGCGCCGGCCCTGTCGTGGGACTGCGGCATGATGAGCTGGGCGAGCTGGCTCGCGAGTTCGACTCCATGGCGGCTCAGCTGGAGAAGCTCGTGGGCTCGCAGCAACGGCTGCTGCGTGACATGTCTCATGAACTGCGTTCGCCTCTGGCTCGGCTGGAGGTGGCCCTGGAGCTGGCACGGGGTCGCGGTGGACCGAAGGCCGAGCTGGACCGAATCGGCCTGGAGGCCGCGCGACTTGCCGACCTCGTGGAGCAGCTGCTGACCTATGCGCGCCTGGAATCGGCGCCCGAGATTCTTTTCGAAACCATCGATCTGGCCCGCCTGATT
>JBFIIN010000192.1:0-6804 GCA_041601225.1 Oceanococcus sp. | reverse complement strand
GACTGATTCAATTTATTGCTCTGAGCAACGTGCGGATGTCCCAGATCTTCGAGCCGCCGTATGTCCATCATTCCGGCTGGCAGTCACTTTTCGCGGGTTCCGGCCCTTTGCGGAATGGTGCCACGGGGGTGATCAACCAAATGGCGAGCGGTACTTCTGGTTCGCTGTCGCTGTTTCATTCGCTATACATCGCCTGCTGGATTCACAGGCCGGTGGAAAAGGGCTCGTACATGATTTCGCTTGAGCCATGGAGCCCAAACCGACTGACCGGAATTCGGGCTGCCTATGAAAATCTTGGCAAGCGATGGTCGAGCCATTTAAGCGAAACGGGCAGAAGCGCCGGACAAGGGTTTCGCTTCCTTCGGGGTTATCACGAATTGCTGGTGCAGATCGAAACTGACCGCCGTACGAATACGCCCTATCTTTTCCTTAAGGCCGAGGGCCATTCAGCGGCCAGCCTTGCCCACATCTTCTCGTTTGTGACGAAGTATTTCACCGGGAAAGGCAATACCCAGAACAGGTTTCTGAATAGCTATGCTGAGTCGGGCAGATTGCCGATTGTGGCGCGAGCCGCCGAGAACTACAGCAAAGCCTACGAAGCCTTGCTGAGCAATCTTGGAATCGTCGGCAAAGTGGTCAGCGTCGATCTGGTCATTCCATCGATTCTTGACAAGTTGGAACGCAAGACGTCGCTTGCAGACGAGACCGCTGTTTGGGCGAACTGGAAGGCAAATCGCGCGGCAGGCAAAGCGGCCGACTTCACCAGCAAGAAATTGGCCCAGTTAATCAAGGATGTCATCCTTCCTACAATTTCCAAGGCAAACCTCGGCAACGGGCGGCATGTCACGATCCTGCGAGAAGCGCGTGGAGACCTGGCGCGGCTTGCAGATGATCTCCTGAAAGATGCCGAAAACTGCGACATGCTGCCGGCCCAGCGCTACTTTCAGGAGATCCGCCTGTCTGCCCAGATGGTCGACAATTCGTTGATTTCTTTCCAGTCCGATCTCAAAGATGCCGTCATGAAGAACCTGTCTTCACCGATCGGTGCTGCGTAGATTTACTTTGCCCGGTCGCCAGCTGCAGCTCGGACAGTGGATCTGGAAACCAGCGACACTGTTCCGTGTCTTCCTGCGGCCTGCAAGTCAGCGGTTGTTCCCGTCAAATGCCGAGATCTGGAACTGTGCGCTGAACTCTCAAGTTCAAAAAGGCAGGCTTTCCTGTTGCCGTTACTCTTGCCGTACTTCAGTGCGGCGGCAGGACTGTTGATACGCAACCGCCGTATTGTTGAATACCCTGTGGTGCGGCAAGTTCCCAAGACCTTTCACACTGTCTGGTTCTATCGCACCAGGAATATCCCGCCGTCCGAATACAGCCATGGGCGTCGCGGCCTGAACCCACCAGAGGGTGCGGAAGGTCAGGACCGACGTCGAGGATGCACCCAATGAAACGCAATCAGGAGGGCCGGCAAAAGGCGCGACGACCTCAAAGCCTCGGCCCTCATGCCGTTGTTGAAAATACCTGGAAACAGTTGATGGCGTTCCGCACCAGGGTTTTCTCGTTTCATCTGCCGAGCCGGTAACACGCATCAAGACCATTACCGGTCTTCTTGAAAGTGTCCGTGAAAGCGAGGTCGAACCCCACGGTGAGGATCGCACTTTCGAGTCTGTTCACAACGACCAAGATTCAAACATATCTGGCGCATGGGCAGGATCAAGATTCAACGCGCGGCTACAGCGATGCCAGCCGGTCTGCCCGAATGCCCCGGAAAACAGCCGCCGCGCCCACGCGCCGTTGACGGCTTGTGCCTGTCATTCTCCGGACAGGGCATCCTGATAGGCGAACGCGGCCGGCTTGGGCCGGAGTTGTGCGTCGAAGTGCAAGGCTTCGCCAAGCGCGCCGCCCGCCAGCTGGTTGAACCAGGTGTGGGCGTCGGTCATGCCCCAGGTCACGACCGTCGAACAGGCCGGGTCCGCGGCGCAGGCGCCGGCGACGTTGGCGAAACCCGCCGATTGATGGTCTTGCGCATACTGCGCCGATCCCCGGGGAACCGGGACATCGAGTTCCGTCGCCGCCCACTTCAGTCCCAGCGGGCCGGGCCAGGAAATCCATCGGCTCAAAGAAGACGTGGGTTGTCCCCCCTGCACAGCAGGATGCGGAACGAAGTGACCGATCAGGCGTTTTCAGCTTGTAGCGCACCAGACCGCTGTGCGTCAGTGAAAGCCGTTTCCCGCAGACGGCGGGCCGGCTGATGTATCGGGCCAATCTCTCCAGCTTGCCACGCTCGTTGGCCCGCGCTGCCACGCCCGCATGCAAGGAGAAACCGCTTACTTTCCCTGCTTCCTCACCAAACGGAGAATCATCGGCCGGCAGCGTTTGCAGTGTCATCACTTTCCTCCCCGCGTAGGGACCCACCGCGATCCTGCCCCCTCGAGCATCGCGCTGCTACGCAGCGGTGATCGAGCGCGCAAGCACGCTGCTCATGGGATCGTCATCGATGTCGTTGCCAGCCAACCAGCTGCTCTCCGCGTCGCGCTCCAGCAGTCCCTGGCGCTCCAGGAACCGACCGACGCGGCAGGCTATCATGTCCACCAACCCCTACGGATTTCATGCTGCTGCGCAGCGGTCAGATCAGCGCTTGTGAGTGCCTTGACCCACCGAAAGCGCAATCGGCCATCCGGTCGCTCAAGGCACGCACCGTCCAGAAACAGCGTGTGGGCAATCAATTGGAGCGCAGTCTGACCCCATTTCGTGATTTTCAGCGGGGACTCGGTATCACGTCACCGTAATGCCACGTCACCGTAATGTCAGCGGGGACTCGGTATCACGTCACCGTAATGCGCCAACATTTGACCAAGCATCATCGATTGAAGCGGCGTAGCCTTGATCTATATCAAAGCCGGTCAGCGCGCGCAGCTTCCAATGCGCCTGCCACGCGGTAGAACAATCTGTAATCCGGGTCCAAACATCACCCATCCATAGCGCCACCGACGGAAAACACCTGGCTAAATCAGCGCGCTTGATGCATATCAACAGGCAGCTTGCCACCAGACACTAAGCTGCTGCCGGGTTTGCCAATGTGTATACGATGTCCCGCGATTTCCTCAGCCCCTATTTCCTCGGTCCCTATGCTGAGAATGACGAGGTGCTGGAAAAAACCGTCGTCGAATTCCTGCGCGACCATGTGTACTGGCGACGGAATTTTCACCCGACCGACCCACCACCGATCTCAACCGCCGCCGCGCAGTCACCGGAGCATCAAGAATTCGTCGCACGCATGCGCCGTGAGCTGCATTTGCTCAGTGCGGCCTTGAAGCGTTCGGTGCCATTTTCCAGTCCGCGTTATATCGGCCATATGGCCTCGGACCTGCTGTTACCCGGACTGATCGCGCATATCACCGCCCTGCCCTACAACCCGAATAATGTGGTGGACGACGCCGCGCCGGTCACCCTGGACCTGGAACTGGACGTCGGCCTGCAGCTGGCGCGCATGTTTGGCTTTGCCGCCGACGAAAGCCGCCACCCCTGTGCACTGGGACATTTGACCTCCGGCGGCACAGTGGCGAACTACGAAGCCCTGTGGCTATTGCGTTCGGTCCGCTATTTCCCGCTGGCCGCTCGCGCCGCGGCGGTCCGCTGCGCCTACCCACTCAGCCTGAATGGCCAGGCACTGGAAGCCTATTCGGATTGGGAGTTGTTTAATCTGCCGCTGGATGCGGTCTTGAAACTGCACCAGCAGATCATCAGCGCGGCAGGTAGCGACGCCCCAGCGCCGCAAGACACCGATTTCGCCCTAGCCTTGACCCAGGAACGCATCGAGCAGCTGGGTCTGGTCGAGTTTCATGCACGCCGCCCAACGCTGCAAAGCCCACTGCTGCTGGTCCCGGCCACCGCCCATTATTCCTGGGAAAAGGCCATGAAATTGCTCGGGCTGGGCAGTGCGCAGCTGCGCGAAATTGGCCAGCGTGGCATGCGCATGGACGCCGATGCGCTGAAGCTCGCGCTGGCCGAAGCTGCAGCCGAGCAACGCCCGGTGCTGGCCGTGGTTGGCGTGCTTGGCAGCACCGAATACGGCACTTTGGATCCGGTCCATCGCATTGTGGCCGCACGGCGACATTGGCAGACGCGTGGCCTGAATTTTGGCATTCATGTGGATGCGGCCTGGGGCGGCTATCTGGCCAGCCTGTTTCGCGCCGAGGATGGATCTTTACTGAGCCGACCGAAAGTGCGCCGCGGCTTCCAGCACTTTCCCTCCGGCGAGGTATACCAGTGCTTCAAGGCCCTGGCCGAGGTGGACTCGATCACCGTCGACCCCCACAAGCTGGGCTACGTCCCCTACGGTGCCGGCGCCTTTGTCTGTCGCGATTCGCGCTACTTCGACTTCGTCGCCCAGGACGCCTGCTATGTCTTCAACGACGCAGCATCAGTGGATTTTCGAAGTAAGTTTCGCGCCCTGGGACGCTATGTACTGGAAGGCTCGAAATCCGGCGCCATGGCCGCCGCCGTGTATGTAAATCATCGCTGTTTACCGCTGAATCGCGCCCATTTTGGACGCCTGCAGGCAGAAACGATCAAGGCGGCAGAGTACTTCAGCCAGCGTGTGCAGCAGCTGAGCGTCGCCCTGAGCGATGTGGTGAGTCTGACGGTACCTTTCACGCCTGACACCAACCTGATCTGCCTGGCCTTCAATCGCAAAGGCAATAATGAACTGGCCGAAATGAATCGCTTCACCCAGGCGGTTTACGAGCACCTCAAGATCGCTCGTGAACAGCCGCTGCAAAATAAAGAGTTTTTTGGTTCCTCGACGCTCTTGGAGCTGGACAACTTGGGCAGCGACGATGCCGAGCGCATCCTGGCTGCGCTGGGCCTCAATCCCATCGCCTCGACATCCACGCGACCCGACAGCATGCTGATTCTGCGTCACACCCTGATGAATCCCTGGCTTATCGATGAGAACAATGGCGTCAATTACATCGACCTGTACTGTGACTATCTCGAGCAACTGATTCGCAAACAAGCTCGTAACTGGAGCAAGATCGAGCTTATCAACTGACAGCCCTACGCCAATCAACCCGCATTCGTAATCCCCCATCAACCTAGCCCGGTAACCGAATCATGAGCACCGCGCCACGGCTAATTAACATCCCGACCCAAGTCACAGCTCGTCAGCGGGTTTGGGCATGCACGCCGACTAATCCGCGGGCACAAGTCAAATTGCGCCATGCTTGATCTAGAACAAATTCGCCGGGAATACCTGCGCGGTGGCCTGCGTCGCATTGATCTGGCAGATGATCCTTTCGAGCAATTCGCGCAGTGGATGGAGCACGCCATCGCCAGTGGCCTGCATGACCCCACCGCGATGACTTTGGCGACCGTCGATGCCCAAGGCCAGCCCTCACAACGTATCGTGCTGCTCAAACACATCGATTCCGATGGTCTGGTGTTTTACACCAATTATCACAGCGCCAAAGCCGCTGATATCGCCATCAATAGCAAGGTCAGCCTGCATTTTCCCTGGCAAATGATGGAGCGGCAGGTGAAAATCCTCGGCCAAGCCGAGAAAATCCCCGCCAGCACGTCACTGAAGTATTTCCTGAGCCGGCCGCGTGGCAGCCAGATGGCGGCCTGGGCCTCGCATCAAAGCCATCCACTGACTTCGCGCTCGGTGCTCCTGAATCAATTCGAGTCCATCAAACAGAAATTTCAGAAGGGTGAAATTCCATTGCCCGACTTCTGGGGTGGCTATCGCGTCACCCCACAAAAATTTGAATTCTGGCAAGGCGGCGAAAATCGTCTACATGACCGTTTTGAATATAGCCGTATGAATTCCGGCTGGAACATCACCCGCTTGGCCCCGTGAGTGGCACCGGTCAAAAACAACTTGGCCGTTGCGCGCTCCAGCAGCAAGAGAAAAACCGCACTTGGCAGGACTGCCGCGATTGCCGACGGCTGGTTTTCCCCGGCCAATTGGAAGATGAATTCACGCTGGACTACGGGCAAAGCTCTGCCACACCCTGGCCCTTAACAGGGTGGTGAAAAATGCGGGCAAGGCCACCGCTGAGGTGTGAGCACACACCGATGGAAATGAGCGGAGTCACAACCCCGTGAGAGGCGAAGAATCCCAGCAAACTGGGCTGTTTTCCTACGTCAGTCTGGAGTCACGAATTCCGAAGACGCACCCGCTTCGTAAGATCCGCGCTCTGGTCGATGCAATTCTGGGTTCGATGGACAGCACCTTTGCTGGCTTGTATTCGGATCAAGCTCGGGCATCGATACCACCTGAGCGTTTGCTACGGGCCTCCTTGCTTCAAGTGTTGTATAGCAAGACTCGCTTAGTCGCGAGTTTCCAGCCAAAGCTTGCTGACATTCGCGGCGTACAATCTGACGCGGATGAGCTCGCTGTGGGGCTGGGCGCCAAAGGCGAGTGCGGTATGACGTGGGGTCAATCCGTCCAGAACATGAGACTTGACCACCAAATAGCCAAATCTGTGGTCTGGGCTCGTTATTTGACTCGAAAAGCGCCGATTTCTGCCGTTTTCAGGCTCGTGAACGAGCGTTTTTCACCATGCTGCTAATGGTCTTGGGTGTTGGCCATGGCTACTTGTGATGCATCCGACTCCATGGCAGGACGACCGATTCCGAATTCAAGCTCCGCCTACGCAAGCCTTTTGACATTTAGCAAGCGATCCACCATCCACCACGTTAGATTCGCAGGCAATGACCTAGCTTGACAGACTTATTGCCGTTGCAAGCATCGCACAAAGTGCTAAAGCGCAGCGGACGGTGGCTCTGTACCTAGCCCTTGCT
>JBFIIN010000191.1:0-6806 GCA_041601225.1 Oceanococcus sp. | reverse complement strand
GCGCCTTGAGGGTGAAATCGCGCCAGTTCACCGTAAAGTCCGTGGTCAGGCGCGCCAAACTGGCCACGATGTCGCCCCGGTCATAATTCAGGTTGCCGTCATCGGTCGCGATTCCGAAAAACGAGCCGGGCGCATCGACCAGGCGCTGATTGGGCTCCGGGTCGCCGCTCAGTGACAAACAGTCGTCCGGACACAAATCCGGGTTGTTGTTCAGCTTGCCCACCAGGGTCGGGTCGCGCTCTTCAACCCGCCAGAAAGCACCCGCGCTGATCCGGTTGGTCAGCGAGAAGCCGAATTCTCCGGCATCGAAATTTACGGCCGTGACCGGCCCGGCACTGCCTATGACGCTGGCCGCAATCATTCCCCGAATAACCGTGCGCATGTAACTCCCCCTAAACATTCCGCAGCGAACTGGCCCCGAACGGCGCAGGCAATCTTAACAATCTAAATCAGGAAAGAACTCTTTTCCACTATCTCCGCAATTCGGCCCGACCAACTGGTATGATAAGTTGACCTTTGTCCGGAGCCTAGTTCCGTCCATGTTTGAAGCCATCGCGCGCCGGTCCTTGTCCGATGCCGTATTTCACCAGCTGATGAACCGCATCGTCAGCGACGAGCTTCCCGCGGGCAGCGAGCTGCCTTCGGAGCGCGTGCTCTGCGACATGCTGGGGGTAAACCGTGGCGCGGTGCGCGAAGGCCTCAAGCGCCTGCAGCAAGCGGGCCTGGTCACCATTCGTCAGGGTGGGCCCACTCTGGTTGAAGATTATCTTTCCGGGGCTGGGCTTGAATTGCTGCCCAGCCTGCTCGTGGACACGGAGGGTCATATGAAGGTCGCGGTTGCCCGCAGCATCATCAGGATGCGCCAAACTCTGGCTCCGGATATCGCCCGCCAGGCCGCGCAACGTGGCGGGCCGGCTCTGGCCAGCGAACTGGATAAGATCGTCGAGCGCATGCGCGACGCGACCGACCTCGCCGAATTGCAGCAAATGGCCTGGGATTACTGGCAGGCGCTGGTCCGCGGCTCAGGCAATATCGCCTACCGGCTGGCTTTCAACTCGCTGCAGAAGACCTATCGGACCATCTGGAGCCTGCTGCGCGAAACCCTGGCGGATGAGTTTCGTGATGTAGCCACGCTGGCTCGGCTGGCGACCGCAGTGCGCCAGGGCGACGCCGAGGGCGCGGCCATGTGCGCGACGAGCCATGTGCGCAAAGGGTGCGCGGCCATGAACGCCGTGCTCGACGTCTATCGCGACGCGGAGCTGAAACTGCCATGACCCATACCCCCGATATGACCCCCGGTACGGCCCGGCACGCCGCCCGGGCGTTTCTAAGTGATCGCAGCCCGCAGATCTTGATTCTGATGACCCTCAGCTGCGGCGGAATCCGGCTGGCTATGGGCCACTGGAGCATTTGGGACGGCGCCATTGCCGCAGGCCTGTTCCTGTGCTGGCCATTAAACGAGTGGCTGATTCACGTATACCTGCTGCACTACAAGCCCATCACGTTCCGCGGCCGCCAGTTCGATTTTCAGCTGCCGCAGACTCACCGTGAACATCACGCCGATCCCTGGCGCTTGGAGCGCGTGTTTATCCCCAAGCACATTTTTCCGATCACTTTGCCCTTGCTGCTGCTGGCGGCCGTGTGGATCGCGCCCACCCTGGAACTGGCAATGACATTCCTGAGCGTTTACTTTCTCCTCGGCCTGAACTACGAGTGGACGCATTATCTTTCGCATGTGCGCTGGAATATTCCAATCGGTTACTACCAACGGCGGGTGAAGGCCCATCGCGCGCATCATTTCCGCAATGAAAACCTGTGGTGGGGCGTGTCACGCGGAGAGGCGGACTGGCTATTGCGCACCGCGCCCGATATTGCCGGGACCGAAAGTTCGGGCACCACAAAATCCCTGTTGCCATCTGCCTGAACGCCGCATTGACGAAATAATCAGGAAAACGTACTTTCCTGATCCCGTCATTGGGAAACCGTATGGTTTGCTCCGGACTAAAAAAATGCGAACCTGCGAGTCCGCTTAGCTAACTGATCAATTACTGGGAGAGGCACTCATGCGCAAATCGATCCGGTTGGCCGCCGTATCGGCCCTCATTGTGTCCGGCTCGGCTTGGGCCAAAGCCACACCGGACGAAGTCGCCAAGCTCGGCAAGGAACTTACCCCAGTGGGTGCCGAGCGCGCTGCCAATTCGGACCAGACCATCCCCGTCTGGCGTGGCCGGGAGTTGTTCGAAGGCGAGCGAACCGCCGAGGTGCCAGTTGATCCGCTAACCATTTCCCGCGCTCAGCTTGAGGAGTGGCGACAGAAGGAGCCCGCCAAAATCCGCAATCTGGTTTACGCGGAGCTTGGCAAGTACAAAGATGAAATTGGTGACGTGGCGGCCAAGAACTTCGATATCACCAAAGCAAATTTCAAGGAGCACGCCGACAAGCTCACAGCAGGCCATAAGGCCATGTTCGAGCGCTACGACAGTTACACCATGCCGGTCTACCCCACCGTGCGAACCGCGTTTTTTCCGCAGGAAATCTACGACGCAACCTTGGCCAATGCGTCCACGGCCACGTTGGTCGGCACGGATGATGTCAACGACGCCAAGCTGGGATTTCCGTTTCCGATTCCCAAAAGCGGCGCCGAGGCGATCTGGAATCACAAGCTGAAGTTCCGTGGTTCGGCAGTACGGCGTTACAACAATCAGGCCATCGTGAAACCCGATGGGACCTTCAAGATCAGCAAGCTGGTCGAGGATGTGAAATTCAAGTACGCCAACCTGAAAGAGCCCGGCGGCACCGAATTACTGGCCTTCTATCTTTCGGAAGTGATCGAACCCGCGCGCGTCGCCGGCCAGATAACGCTGGTCCACGAGACGGCAGACGATGGCGCCGGCGGCCGGCTGGCCTGGCTGTTCAACCCCGGACTGGGTCGTGTCAATCGCGCCCCCGATGTGGGCTACGACAATCCGTATATCGGCACCGACGGCGAACAGTTCAACGACCAGGTCGACGTGTTCAATGGCGCCCTGGATCGCTACAACTGGAAATTGGTGGGTAAGAAAGAAATCTACATTCCCTACCATTCCTACGAAATCAACAGCCCGGAGCACCGATACACGGACATTATCGGCGCCGGCCATATCAACCAGAGCCTGGCCCGCTATGAATTGCACCGGGTCTGGGTGGTTGAGGCCACCGTCAAGGACGGCCAGCGGCACCAGTTCGCCCGGCGAACCTTTTATCTGGACGAGGACTCCTGGTCGATCGCCGCGGTGGATTGCTACGACAATCGCGATCAGCTGTGGAAACTGCAGGAAGCACACCTGATCACCCTGCCCTTTATTCCCACGGTGACTGGTATTCCGGAAATAATCTACGACCTGCAAACCAATCGTTATTTCGTGACTGCGCTGACCAATGAGGACGCCGTCAGCGATTTTGAAATTTCCTATGAGGATTCGAATTTCACCCCGGCAGCCCTGAAACGCAAGGCACGGCGCCGCTAAGCGGCCGCCTGGGGGATAAGGATGAAACTGGCGAATCTGCGCCCGACGGCCATCGCCGCCGGGCTGCTGCTCTGCGGTTCGGCGAGCTTCGCCGACACCTCCCTGGACCCACGGCCTGCGGAAATCATGCCACGGGCCGCAAAGACCACGCTGATCGACTTAAGCCGGGCCGGTGACCGCCTGGTCGCAATCGGAGACCGCGGCCATGTGCTGCTTTCCGGCAACGGCAACACCTGGAAACAGGTTGCAACACCGGTCCGTAGCATGCTGAACCGGGCTTTTTTCCTAACCGACCAGTTGGGCTGGATCGCCGGTCACGACGGCGCGATCCTGAATACCGCGGATGGTGGCCAGAGCTGGACTTTGCAATACCACGACCCGCAATGGGGCAAGCCGTTTTACGATGTGCTGTTTCTGGATGAGAACAACGGCATTGTGGTCGGGGCGAACAGTTTCGTCATGGTCAGCCAGGACGGCGGCAACAGCTGGACAGAGGTGGATCACGATTTCCAGATGCACGGGGTGAATCTTTACTCGATAACCCAGCTCGGGGATGGCAGTCTGCTCATTTCCGGCGAGAAAGGGATGGTCGCGCGTTCGGCCGATGCCGGCGAAAGCTGGACGATGCTGCATTCGCCCTACTCGGGCTCGTTTTTCGGCGCAATGCCAGACGGCGATATCGGCGTCTTGCTCTACGGCCTGCGCGGCACTGTGTATCGAATCCTGGACGTCGCCGCGGCGCCGCTGGAAGACCCTCTGGACTGGGATGAATTTCAGCTGAAGCAGGTCACCGACACGGAAGAATTGGCTGCCATGCACTGGCACTTCCTGCCCAATCCCATCCTGGAAAGCCTGTTTGGGGGCAGCCGTCTGGCCGACGGGCGCGCCATTCTCGTGGGGGTCAATGGGGCCGTTGTCGCAACCGCGGGCGACCGCATGGAACCCGTGCAGACCCCGCTGGAGCAGACCCTGAGCGACGCCTTGATGCACCAGGGGCGCTTGCTCGTAGTTGGGCTCAGTGGGGTCGAGCTGCTACCGCAGACACATTGATTCAACCGCCGCGCGGCTCACACCCGCGCCAACGGTACAGGGGAGATACGCAGTGAGTGCAGAAGACGGGGCTCAGGGCTACTGGACGGACAGGATACTCAAGGCGGTCGAACCGCTGATTTTTCACAAACGCCTGGTCACCCTGGCCGTCCTGATCGCAATCACCGTGCTGCTGGCCTTTCAGGCGGCGCGCATTCAGCCGGATGCCGGGTGGCTCAAGTCGATCCCGCTCGACCACCCGTACATGAAGACCTTTCAGAAGTACTACCGCGATTTCGGCGGCGCCAACACGGTGCTGTTCGCGCTGATCCAGGACGACGGCGATATTTACAACGCCGGCTTCATGGCGAAGCTGGAAGAGGCCACCAATGATATTTTCTTCTTGCCTGGTGTGGACCGGGCGCGGGTCATGTCCATCTTCACCCCCAACGTCACCTATGTAGAAAATATTGAAGGGGGGCTGGCCGGATCCAACGTCATTCCGGCGGACTATGCGCCCACGCAAGCCATGCTGGACAAGGTGAAATCCAATGTTGGCAAGGCGCAGGTCATCGGCCGGCTGGTCACCGAAGACCAGCGCGGCGCGCTCATCGTCTCCGAATTGCTGGAGTACGATCCGGCTACCGGAGAGAAACTGGACTATCGGGCGGTCGGCGACTACCTGGAATCACTGCGTGCCAAATACGAAAAAGATGGCGTAAGCGTCCACATCATCGGCTTTGCCAAGATCGTTCACGACATGACCAATGCGGCGCTTGAGGTCGTGGGCTTCTTCGGCCTCGCGCTGGTGATGACCGGGCTGCTGCTGTGGCTGTATTGCGGCTCATTCAAGCTGGCGATGCTGCCACTGGTCTGTTCGGTGGTGGCGGTCATCTGGGAGTTCGGCCTGCTTTCCAGCGCCGGTTTCGGGCTGGACCCATTCGCGATTCTGGTGCCGTTCCTGGTCCTGGCCGTGTCGGTGAGTCATGGCGTGCAGTACGTGAACGCCTGGGTTGCCGAAGTCGATCACGGTGCAGACAAATTTGCGGCTTCGCTGCAAACCTTCCGGCGACTGGCCATTCCGGGCACTTCGGCCCTGATTACCGATGTGGCCGGTTTTGCAACCATTTACCTGATCAACATCCAGATCATTCGTGAAATGTCGTTGAACGCCGCCTTTGGCATGGCCGCCATCATCATCACCAACAAGATGCTGATGCCGATCTGGCTGACCTATATCGAAATCAAGGATATGGACGGCTTTCGCGAGAAACAGCTCAAACGCGAGCAGCTCGGCAACGGTTTATGGACCTTGCTGGCCAAGGTCACGCACAAGGGACCGGCCCTGATGGTCCTCGCCGTATGCGGCATGTTGCTGGGCTGGTCCGTGTGGAAATACCCGGACCTGAAGATTGGTGACGCCATTGAGGGCGTGCCGGAGCTGCGTCCAGACTCGCGCTTCAATCACGATTTCCGGCAGATCATCGGCAATTTCGAAATTGGTGTGGATCAGCTCAAGGTCGTGGCCGAAACCCGGCCGAATGGCTGCGTTGATTTCGAATTGATGGAGCAGATGGACCGGTTCACCTGGCGAATGGAAAACCAGGAGGGCGTGCACTCGACAATGTCCTTGCTGACCTACGCCAAACTTGTCTACCAGGGCCTCTCCGAGGGCCGGATCAACGCGCTGGTCCTGCCCCGTAACAAATTCGCCCTGGCCCAGGCCACGGCCCTGGTGCCGACCACCACCGGCATTCTTAACGATGATTGCGACGCGATGGCGGTGTTCATCTTCACCACCGACCACAAGGCCGAGACGATCGCGCGGCTGGTGCAGGTCATCAAGGACTTCAATGCGGAAAACAACGAAGCGTTTTATTCACGCGCCCAGGTGACCCCCGAATACTGCGCAGACAAACGCGAGACTTTTCGCCAGTTGCGGGCAGCCCAACGCAGCAGCTTCGATGAATCCCTGGCCGACGATGTCGACCAGGCGCGCGTGGCGGCAGCCAAAGCGCATACCGCGGAGCTCGCCGCCGAATACGAGAATTTCGACCAGAATTGTCCGGTGAACTTCGCCCTGGCTACCGGCAATGTCGGGGTCATGGCCGCCACCAACGAGGTGGTGGATGAACAAGAGTTCATGGTGGTGTTCTGGGTCTACGTGGTCATCGTCATCTTCATGTGGCTGTCCTTCCGTTCGGTCGCCGGCGTGATTTGCGTGGTGTTGCCTTTGTCGCTGGTTTCGGTCATGGCGTATGCCGTCATGGC
>JBFIIN010000190.1:0-6819 GCA_041601225.1 Oceanococcus sp. | reverse complement strand
TTACGCCTGGTGGCAGGCCGGCGTGCTCCTGCTATCGCCCTTCCTTTACCTGGCGGTCTATCTTCTGTTCCTGTGGTTCGTGAAAAAACTGACGGGCGACCGCTATGGAGTTCGCGAACTCGGGCTGCGCTTTGCCTTCACCTTGCTTCCCATCGCCTTCGTATACCACGTGACCCATTACTACACTTTGCTGCTCTCACAGGGCCCGCGCATAGTGCGACTCGCTTCCGACCCCTTCGGCTACGGCTGGAACCTGTTCGGCACCGCGAAATTCGACGGCTCCCTGCTGCCGCAGGCCGGGACCATCTGGCATACGCAGGTCGGGCTGATTCTGCTGGGGCATGTGGTCAGCGTCTATCTCGCCCATCTGGTCGCCGTCGACCTGTATCCGGACCGGCGCCAGGCGGCCTTGAGCCAGCTGCCAATTCTGCTGCTGATGGTCATGCTGACAACCGCGGGCCTCTGGATCCTCTCGCTGCCGATCCAGTAGCCGGGGATCCCTGCGGTCGCCTGTGTCCGAGCGCCTTCAGACGCTATCGGCGACCGTCACGCTTTCGCGCGCGCGCAAGCCTGCGCCAGATCTGCGCGCCTCGCGTTCCAGGCGTTTCTGCCAGACGATGAGCGCCCGCCTGAGCATGTGTCGGAACAGCAACGCATCCAGCATCCTGCCGAATACGCCAAACCACGGCCGGTACTCAAGCAGCATCCTCAGTTCACACTGCTGATTTCCAAGTGGCACCATCGCCAGGGTCAGCGTCGCCAAGCGCAAGGGCAGCAGACATTTCCAGTCGATGAACACCAGCCGCTTGCCGTCGCGCCAATCGATAAACTCATTGACCCAACGCAGGCCCGGCCAATAGACCGAAGCCGCACGGCTATCAGATGCCTGTGCCGGCAGCAATTTCCAGGGCCAGACTACCCGACCGTCCTGACGGGTCATCAACAGCGTCCACGCAATATCAGCCGGGACCGGGATGTTGTGCCGCACGAGCAGCCGTTGCACCCTGGCCCCCGGGGCATTCACGACGCCACCAGGCCCAGGGACTTGGCCCAGGACGGGCTCGGAATCTGGCGATAGAACATAAAACGCTCCCTCCCTGCGCGGGCTGACCACAACGGCAGCACGACTCCAGTTCTATTGAACGCTCGGGCCGGCGCCCTTCCTATCCGCAGATTGCGCAGCTTTGTGTAAGCATTCTCTTACGCGGGACGCCCGTCAGCCGCCAGGCTCGGTGAGTCGTCAGCAAAGTTCACCTCGATCATGGCCTTGGCACGGTCCAGCAGACCCAGGCAGTCCAGGCTCAAATTTCTGAGCACCAGATGTTTTTCCGCGCGCTGGTAGCGTTCCGCAAGGGTGTTCACCGCTTCTATGGCGGAATGGTCCACGAGCCGCGCGTGGGCAAAATCGATGACCACCGCTTGCGGATCCTCTTTTGGCAGGAACTGCTGCTGAAATTCCGTCACCGATGCAAAAAACAGGCTGCCGCGCACCGCATAGATCTTGCGCCCCGACGCGTCGGTGGTGATCTCCACTTCCACATGTTTGGCGTGCTGCCAGGCAAAGACCAGAGCCGACACCACAACGCCGACCAGCACCGCCATAGCCAGATCGGCATAGACCGTAACGGCCGCAACCAGTAGCCCCACGAAGACATCGGCGCGCGGGACCTTGCCGAACAGCCGAAAGCTGGACCACTCGAAGGTTTTTTCCGCGACCACGAACATGACGCCGATCAGCGCGGCCAAAGGAATCCGCTCGATCAGGCTGGAGCCGAACAGGATAAAGCCCATGAGAAACAGCGCCGCCGCGATGCCGGACAGGCGGTGACGTGCGCCGTTGTTCACATTGATCATGCTTTGACCGATCATCGCGCAACCACCCATGCCGCCAAAAAAGCCGGTGACCACATTGGCCGCACCCTGCGCCGCGCATTCCCGGTTTGGCCGACCTCGGGTTTCGGTGATGTCATCGATCAAAGTCAGAGTCAGCAAGGACTCGATCAAGCCGATGGCGGCCAAAATAAGCGCATAGGGCAGCACGATCCGCAGGCTCTCCAGATTCAGGGGCAGCTGCGGAATATGAAAGCTGGGTAAAGATCCCTTGATTGAGCCCAGATCACCGACGCTCTTGGTATCGATATCCAGGCCTATGACCAGCAGACTGACGCCCAAAATGGCCACCAGAGTCGCGGGTACAGCTTTGGTGACACGCGGCACCAGATAAATGAGCAGCATGGTGGCCGCGATCAGCCCGCCCATCGTCAATAAGGCATTGGTCTCCAGCCACTGCGTGCCGGCCTCGGTGGTGACTTTGAAATGCTCAAACTGAGCCAGAAAAATCACTATGGCCAAGCCGTTGACGAAGCCCAGCATTACCGGATGCGGAACCATGCGAATGAACTTGCCCAGGCGTGCTGCCGCAAACAACAGCTGAAACAAACCCATAAGCACCACGGTGGCGAACAAATACTCGACCCCGTGTCGGGCGACCAGACTCACCATAACCACCGCCAAAGCTCCCGTCGCGCCAGAAATCATTCCAGGACGCCCCCCGAAACTTGCGGTGATGAAAGCCACGATACAGGCGGCATAAAGACCGGTGAGCGGTGATACATGAGCCACCAGTGCAAAAGCAATGGCTTCAGGCACCATTGCCAATGCCACCGTAAGGCCGCTCAGCACATTGGTGCGTGCATCCTGGATCGACAATTTGAGCAAGAACAACTCCGGTTGAACGCGCTGGCCGTGCGCGCAGCGCACGCCGCGCAATGACTTCGGCATGCTGAAAATAGGGTAGGTCGTGACTGCGCGGGGAGGCCGTCTTGAGGGCGAGATTTCGCCGCCGGGATAGACAAATCATGGTGCGCTGCAGCATTATGCGGTCCGGAACCCAGAATGTCCAGGACAGGTTTGCCGGTCGCGGCCCGCCGCAGGTCATAATGTCCACCCTCTGCTCCCGGCGGAACCCGATGACCGAACCGCTACAGGACGCAAAACCCAGCGTCAGCCCTGGGCTAAACTGAGCTTAGACACACGCTGATATTCAGCACGACAGGAAGCCATGACATGCGAGTTGCACACACGGTTCGCGGCGCGACCCGATTGGGATTTGATGTGGTTGACGGTGTCACCAATATCGTCGAGGGCATGTACCGCAATATCTCCGCGTTTCCCCAGCCCTTTGGCCAGGCCCCCGAGGGCCGCGCCAGTGGGATTGCCGGGCTGGTCCACGAAGGCGTGCGCCAGATCAATGGCGCCGTGCGGCTGGGCGTGGACTCCAGCCTGGCGCTGGTCAGTCAGTATCTGGATCGGGAAGCCCCCGACAGCATGGCCTCGCTGGCCCTGATTTCCGCATTAAACGGCATTCTCGGCGACCATCTGGAAGCCACGGACAACCCCCTCGCGATTCAGATGGAGCTGATCACGGATACGGCGCGTGCGGGCCCGGACCTGTTGGTCATGGTGCACGGACTGGCCATGCACCATTCCTTCTTCAGCTGGAAAGGTCATAACCACGGCACGGCTCTGGCCGCCGAACATGGCTACTCCCCCGTTTGGGCGCATTACAACTCGGGCCGGCACATTTCCACCAATGGCTGGGAGCTGGCCCGCCAGCTCGAGGCTCTGGTGCAGAGCTGGCCCGTCCCCGTGCGCTCCATCCGCTTTATCGGCTACAGCATGGGTGGTCTGCTGACGCGCAGCGCCCTGGTGGCCGCCCAAACCCTGGGCCACAGCTGGCCGGGCCTGACGCAGCAGGCCGTCTATCTGGCCTCGCCACATCACGGCTCGGCGGTGGAACGCGGCGGCAACTGGTTTAACGCCGCATTCAAGATCAGCCCCTACTCCGCACCGCTGGCCGCACTGGGCATGGTCCGCAGCGCCGGAATCACCGATCTGCGCCATGGCAATGTCGTGGATGCGGACTGGCAGGATCAGGATCGCTTTGCCCACCATGATGATCGCCGCCAGATCACCCCGCTGGCGGCCGGCATCCAGCACTTCACGATTGCCGGATCACTGGCGGAGCACCCCGGCGACCTGCTCAAGCGGCCCCTGGGAGATGGCCTGGTCTCACCACGCAGCGCCCTGGGTGATCACCAGGACCGCGCCCGGGGACTGGACATACCCGAGCCGCACCGGCTGTTGATCCCGGGCGCCGGTCACCTGGATCTGCTTTGCCATCCGACGGTGCACCGGACCCTGAACGACTGGCTGGGCAGATGCCCGTCAGGCGTTCCGCGCCTGAACTGAGGCCGCCGGTTCTCCCTCAAATCCGCATTTTGCGCAAGCGCAGCGCATTGCTGATCACCGAGACCGAACTCAGGCTCATTGCCGCGGCAGCGAGCATCGGGCTCAGCAGCAGACCGGTGAAGGGATAGAGCAGGCCCGCCGCGATCGGCACGCCGACGCCGTTGTAGGCAAAGGCAAAAAACAGGTTCTGCCTGATGTTGGCCATGGTCGCCCGGGACAGCTGGCGGGCTTTTGCGATTCCGCTCAAATCGCCCTTGATCAGGGTCACGCCGGCAGCTTCCATGGCGACATCCGCACCGGAGCCCATCGCGATGCCGACCTGCGCCTGGGCCAGGGCCGGGGCATCGTTGATGCCGTCCCCGGCCATGGCCACGATCAGGCCCTGGGCCTGAAAGCGCTTGACCGCCTCGAGCTTGTCCTGCGGCCGGACCTCGGCCACAACTTCATCCAGCCCAAGTTTCCTGGCGACGACCTCGGCGGTGCGACGATGGTCTCCGGTCACCATCACGATGCGCAGGCCTTCTGCGTGCAGACTGGCGATGGCGGCGGGTGTGCTGTCCTTGATCGGATCAGCGACACCGAGCAGGCCGGCAAGTCGGCCGTCAACCGCAACAAACATCACCGTTTGCGCCGCACTGCGCAGGGCCTCGGATTCGGCCATCATGTCGCTGAGGTCGACCTTGAGATCGGCCATCAGGGCTGCATTTCCCAGAGCAACACGATGTCCGGACACCCCTGCGGTCACGCCCTTACCCGGCATCGAAGCAAAATCTTGCGCAGCGGGAATTTCCAGAGCGCGCTCTGCGGCGGCGGCGACCAGGGCGGCGGCCAGAGGATGCTCGCTGTGCCTTTCCACGGCCGCAACCCAGGCCAGCAGGTCCGGTTCAGCGATCTCGGGAGCCGTACGCAGACTCACCAGCTCGGGCCTGCCCAGCGTCAGGGTGCCCGTCTTGTCGATTAGCAGCGTGTCGACATTGCGCAGTACCTCAATGACTTGCGCATTGCGAAACAGAATGCCCATGCTGGCGCCGCGACCTGTCGCGACCATGATCGACATCGGTGTGGCCAGCCCCAGCGCACAGGGACAGGCGATAATCAGCACCGAAACTGCGACGATGACGGCATAGGCCATACGCGGCTCAGGACCGACCGTGGCCCAGGCAATTGCGGCCACGATTGCAACCAAAATCACCGCAGGCACGAAATAACCCGCGACTTGATCCGCCATCCTCTGGACGGGCGCACGGCTGCGCTGCGCTTCGGCAACCAACGCCACGATACGTGCAAGCAGGGTATCACCGCCGACTTTCTCAGCCCGTATGAGCAGCGAACCCGTGCCATTGATGGTGGCGCCAACGACCTTGTCGCCGGCGGCTTTTTCTACGGGCAATGATTCGCCGCTGACCATGGACTCGTCCAGCGCGCTTTGCCCTTCGAGCACGACACCATCCACCGGCACCTTCTCACCGGGGCGGACCCGCAAGATGTCCGCAACCTGAACCTGGTCCAGTGGCACATCGGACTCGCCGCCATCGGCACCGACGCGCCGGGCCGTGGTCGGCGCCAGCCCGAGCAAGCCTCTGAGCGCCGAACTGGTTTGGTTGCGCGCCCTGAGTTCCAGCACCTGTCCAAGCAGGATCAACGTGACAATCACGGTTGCCGCCTCAAAATAGACTGCCACCGAACCGTCCGCGCCACGGAATGAATCGGGAAAGATTCCCGGCAGCAGGGCTCCGGTCAGGCTATAGCCGAAGGCCACAGACACACCCAAAGCAATCAGCGTGAACATGTTGAGGCTGCGATTCAGCACGGACTGAACGCCGCGCACATAAAATGGCCAGGCCGCATAAACACACACGGGCAGCGCCAGCGCCAGCTCCACCCACACGCGCCGGCCCGGGCCGAGCAGTGCGGAGATCGGAGCACCCGGCAGCATGTCGCCCATGGCAACGATGACCAGGGGCACCGCAAACAACGCCGCCCACCGGAAACGCTGCCGCATGTCGCGCAACTCGCCGTCCTCCTCCGGGGCATCGCTCGCCAGCGGCTCCAGCGCCATACCGCATTTTGGGCAGCTTCCGGGAGTGCCGCTCAGGACTTCCGGATGCATCGGACAGGTCCACTGAGCGCCTGCAATCGGCATCACCTGCAAAGCCTCCAGCGCCATACCGCATTTTGGGCAGCTTCCGCGAGCGTGGCTGGTGGCCTCCGGATGCATAGGGCACCCGTAAGCATCCTTTGTTAAGGCCGGGCCAGCCGGTTCGTGCGCGGAACCGCCATGCGCAGCGGCACAGCATTCATTTGAGTTTTGTCTGTCCATCGTCCTACCTCTGCAAGCTTGAGACCGTTCCGCGCGGCGCGCCCAGCATCCGGGATGCCGGCTCAAGCGCCGGGTCTCGGCCGGATTCAAATTCCCGCACCCGCATGCGCTGCAGCTTAAACCCCGAACCCGGGTTCGGGGTCAACAGCCGCGTCTGAACCCGCGCTGGCGCAGCTGGTTATGCGCCAATGGCGGACAGTTCAGTTATTCGGATCGGCTGCCTGCCGGAGTCGGCGCAGCACCCCCAG
>JBFIIN010000189.1:0-6837 GCA_041601225.1 Oceanococcus sp. | reverse complement strand
TCCAGACCTTGCCGTAGGGCCGGTTCTCGCCCTGGCGCTTTTCGTTCTTCACCACCCCGCGCTGCTCGTCGAGCCGGGCCTGATCCACCGCGCCCAGCAGGTGCCCCATTCGGTCCGATTCCAGCCACAGCAACAGGTCCAGGGCCGGCGTGGGCACATTGGCGAAATAGTTGGTGCGGTCGGCATTGGTAGTGCCGTTCATGTCCGTCGCTCCGGCGGCTTCCAGCGGCCGGAAAAATTCGTCATTGAAATTTTCGCTGCCGTTGAACATCAGATGTTCGAACAGATGAGCGAAACCGGTGCGCCCCGCCTGCTCGTTCTTCGAGCCGACGTGATACCAGACATTGACCGCAACGATCGGTGCCTTGTGGTCTTCGTGGACGATCAGGCGCAGCCCATTTGGCAGCACGAAGCGGCTGTAAGGGATATCCACCTCGGGCAGATTGGCGCCACCTGGGAGGCGGGCGGACGGGTAATGGGCGCAGCTGGTAAGGAATGTTGCGACCAAAGCGGGTATCAGCAAGGCTTTCATTCTATGGGCTTGTTGGCGTGCCAGCCGCGATCTTAGCAATGCACGCTTGTTTGCGGCTTTGCGCTTGCGGTAACGTCGCGAGCTTGGGGATCAGGCGTATCACGGCCATTCCGATCTGGGGGCGAGTTATGAATCGATGTTTGGCGGTGTTGCTGTGTCTGCCCATGGGGCTGGCATGGGCAGATCCGGACGTGGGTTGTGGGCTGGGTACCATGCTGTGGGAGGGGCGATCCGGCATGCTGCCGAAGCTCGCGGCAGCGACCACCAATGGCAGTTCCAGCAACCAGAGTTCGGGCATCACCAGCGGGACCCTGGGCTGCGCGCAGGACGGCATCATAACCGCGGCTCACAGGCTGCCGATGTTCGCGGGCGCCAATTTGGACCAACTGGCAGCCGAAATGGCTGCAGGACAAGGTGAAAGCCTGGATATCCTGGCCGGGATGTATGCTGGCGATGCTCAGGGCCGGGCGGCCTTCAGGCATCTGCTGCAGCTGAATTATGCCGTGCTGTTTGATCGCCCCGAGGTCACGGCAGAGCAGCTTTTGCGCCGCCTGGATCAGTTGCTGGAGCGTGCTGATCTGCGGGCTGTTGCCCTGGCGTCCTGATTTTTTGATCAGGTGCCGAGCGGCCAGCGCCTGGCGCCTGCCGCTTTTTCTGTGTCTGGGCGCCCTGACCGCCGGTGCGGCCGCAGATGCGGAGTACCTCATCGAGCTGCAAGACCGGGCCAGGCAGCTGAACCTGCACCTGACCCGCAACTGGATGGCCCTGGGGCACTACGATGTGACCCGGCAGGCGTGGCGTAGCCGGGTGGATAGTGCGCCCTTTTTCCGTGCCGAGGATGGGCCAGTCGACCCCTGGGCGGAAATGCAGGCGACTTTGGCCGCTTTCTTTGATCCACGGCCCTTGCCAGGCCGTGACGAGCCCGCCCAGTGCGCCTACCGGGCTCGCTTTCAATTTCTTAGCGCAGCCCTGGAGTTTGACCCGGCCCGGCTGCCAATTCTGAGCTGTGCGCGTTATCAGAGCTGGCGGGAGTCGCTGGACGTTGCTCAGGTGGCGGTGGTTTTTCCGGCGGCTTACCTGAACAGCCCCGCATCCATGTTCGGTCACAGTCTACTGCGCCTGGACGCTGCGACCCAGGATTCGAACACCCGACTGCTGGCCTATGCTGTCAATTTTGCAGCCGATACCCGGGAATCCCAGGGGCTGCGCTTTGCCATCAAGGGCGTAAGTGGGCAATACGCGGGCGAGTTCGGGCTGTATCCCTATTACGACAAGGTGAAGAGCTACGCCCGCATCGAAAATCGCGACCTCTGGGAATACAGCCTGAATCTGGACAGTGTCGCTATTGATCGATTGCTCGCGCATTTGTGGGAATTGCGCACGGTGCGCTTTGATTATTTTTTCTTTGACGAGAATTGCAGCTTTCAGTTGCTGGCCTTGCTGGAAGCGGCCCGTCCGGACTTGCGGTTGACCCCCGGCTTCAAGCTATGGGCCCTGCCCACTGACACGATACGTCGCTTGCAGGAGCAAGATGGTCTGGTCGGTTCCGTGACCTTTCGTCCTGCGCTGCGTACCGGACTGGATCAGCGGATCGCCGACCTGTCGGTGGCGGAAGAGGTCGCCCTCAACCGCTTTCTGCTGCAAGGTCGGAGCTGGGAATTCGCGGGGGCGGATTTGTCTGCGACGTCGCGGGCCAAGGTGCTGGAAATTGGTCACGACTGGCTGTACTACCATTATCGGAGTGGTGGCGGCGAACGCGGGGACCTGCTGGAGCGGGCGCACCACGTTCTGGCGGCCCGCGCCGCGTTGGGCGGCACGGTGCAATTTGCGCCTGCCAGGCAGCCGGCCGTTGGGCCCACCCAAGGCCATGCCAGCCGCCGCGCGCACAGCGGGGTCGCACTCCGGCGGGCCGCGCACAGCACGACCGCAACCCTGCATTTCGGTCTGCGTCCGGCCTTCCACGATCTCCTCGATCCGGCGGCGGGATATCTGCCTGGCGCGCAGATCGAGTTCTTCAATCTGGACCTGGGCTACCTTCCAGATCGGCAACGTCTGCAAGTTGAGCGGTTCGTGGCTCTGGACATCCAGTCGATCGTTCGCCGCGACGCGTATTTCCGTCCCTGGTCCTGGCGGGTGGCCGCCGGCTTGCGGCGTGACGCCCCGGGGGTGGTTGACCCGCTGCTGGCCTTTGTCGAAGCCGCGCCAGGCTTGGCGTATGGCTTCCGCGGGATCACGGTCTACGGGTTCATTCAGGCTGAACTGCGCGCCGATGATGGTGTGCCCAAGGGCTACAGCTATGGTGGAGGTCCCCAGCTCGGCGCGCTGTGGCAGGCCTCGTCGCGCTGGCAGCTCGAGGTCCGCGCACACTGGCTGGAGCGCTGGCCACGGCCCAATGCTGCGGTCTTCGAAACCCGTATCGGGGGCCAGTGGAACACCGCAGCGGACTGGGGCCTGCGGACACAATGGCTCTATCGGCGCGACGGCAGCCGACCCTCAAGTTCCCTCAAACTTGAGCTGTTGCGGTACTTTTAGGCCATGAATCTCGTAGATCAGCTGGGCTGGCTCAGGAGAGTGCGGCGCTTGCCATCTCCGAACTGCAACCCGCGGCCCGTGGGCGAAACCATCAGCCTGCTGGTGGTGCACGGCATTAGCCTGCCGCCCGGCCGCTTCGGCGGTCGTGGGGTGGATCAATTGTTCACCAACTGCCTTGACCCTGAGGAGCACCCCTACTATGCCGGTATTGCCGGATTGCGGGTCTCGGCGCATGTTCTGATTGACAGGCGCGGGCGCATGACCCAGTACGTGCCGTTCAGCCAGCGTGCCTGGCATGCGGGGTTGTCTTCATTCGCCGGCCGTGCCGATTGCAACGATTATTCCATTGGCGTCGAGCTGGAAGGCACCGACGAGCGGCCCTACACCCAGCGCCAGTACCGGCGCCTGAGCGTCCTGGCGCGCGTTCTGATGCGCCAGTACCCGGCAATTACCGCCCAGCGCATTGTCGGCCATAGCGACATCGCACCCGGCCGGAAATCCGACCCCGGGCCTGGCTTTGACTGGTCGCGCTTTCGTGGTCTGGTGGCGCGATAGCGTCCAACGGATTGAAAATCCAAGCCTTGTTAGGCCATGGGTACACATGGCCGGAGTCCGGGCCGGCTGCCGTTTGCTATGGGCCGTCACCAGAACGACCGCTTGGTGTTGAGCATGGCTAGATCCGGCGGGGCGGGCCGATGGGGCCGCGGCCCGATAGCTGGCTTGTTTCTGGCATTGGGTCTGAGCGCTTGTTTGCCGCAATCGCGACCGGTGGACAATGATTCCGCCGACGGTCGCGGTGCGCATGCCGCGTCCGATGAGGACGGCGGAAATGCGGTTCTGGAACCTGTGGCCGGGACCCTGATGCCGCTGGGTCTGGCGTTTCGCGCGGAGGTGACCTTCGGTGCGGGCGAGGATGCCATCTTGACCGAAGGCTATGGCATCAACGCGCTGCCCACACTCATGGATGTAGACGGTGACAGGTCCACGGGCTTGCTGGGTCAGGACATTTCGGTGCGGATGTTTGCATTGCTCAACGTGATTCGACTGGTGGTGACCCGGCTGGACGGCGCGCCATCCGCATTGCCGATTCGGGTCGAAGCCGTAGTCATGGACCCTCTGGATGTGCTCGGCCTGCAGGGCAGTGATCTGCGGATCTATCTGGGCTACGACGCCCGCCGTGCCACGGCGCCGGAGCGCTTCGAGGAAAGTCTGATCACATTCACGAACGTGATTCCGGGGTACCCGCGGGTGACTACCGGTCAATTCGAGATCGCGGTCGATGGCCCTGGGGAATCCCTGCAGGCGCTGGCCGGCGCTTTCGAAAAATCTGGCGACAGGGTGCGCGCCAATGCCTTGAACATTGGCCTGGATTTCCTGCCGGTTCCGGCCGCGGCCACGGTCGATGTGACTTTGGCCACCGACGCCGAAGAGACGCATGTCGGGGTTAGTGTGACGAGTTCGTCGCGGGTGCGGGTGTCGGCCGATTCCATTGACGGCGCTGTGAAAAATCCGGCGCAGTCGCGCCGGATCGAAGTCGAATTTGATCAGCTGGCCGACCACGTGGCTTTGGACCTGACCGGGGCTGATGACTTCACCCTGCTTGAGGGCAAGGACAATCGGATCAGTTATACATCGGGCTCTCCCATAGATGCCCTCGCGGTGTGCCTGCGGGAAATGCAGGGCGGTGTTCTAGAATCTCAGGTCGACGGCCGGGTCAGCGGGGTGCCCATCGGCTGGGAAATCCTGCAAAGTGCGGATGGCGTTATCAGCATAGACGCGGTGGACCGGATGGGTCTGGTGGAAGTCGGCATCGCCAGCGGCGGGCCGGCGCTCTATTGGCCCGGGGAAGCTCCAGGTACGCCCTTTGTGCAGCATTACCTTTATCAGGTCGAATCCGGCGCCGGGGCGGAATCCATGACTTTGCGCGTCAAGGATCTGCATGCCGTGCGCGTGGATGCCGGACGCGATCTGCTGCTGGACGCACGGATGGCCCGTGCGCCGCTGCAGATTCTGAGCCGTGATGCTGACCGTTCGGTCGCCGTACGGCTGCGCGACATGCCTGCGGAATTGCATCTGCAATTGCCCGAAGTCGAGGGCCATACTCAGTTCAGATATCGCGCCAGTGAGCCCGCCGCAAGCCTTGAGGTGGAGATTCAGGACCCCGATCGTCGCATCGCCGGTCGCATCGTGCCCTTGCCGGCCTCGATCTCGTTGTGCATTGCCAGCGACGGCGCCTGTGGCAGCAGCGGGCCGAGTACGGATTTTTCCATCGCATTGTCGGCCAGCGAGCCGATGGTCATCAACTACCTGGAAAGCGGACCCAGCGATGATGAAATTCAGCTGGACAACGTCGCCGTTACCGACCTGTTTGTCGATGGCGGTGGGCGCAGCGGTTTCAAGGAGGGTTATCTGTTTTTCGACACCAATTCTCATGAATTCTCCGGGTATATCCAGGATCGTTCCGGCAGCGGCGGCGTGCGCCTGGAATTGAATCCGGGTACCCATGCGGAAGATCGCAGTCTGACCTGGAAAACCTATATCAACTTTGGCAACAAGCGCGGGACCATGCATTGCACCGGCGACGCGGACCTGTTCATCCGCTCCGGTGGAAGATGGTATGACGCCGATTTTGTGATCGACGAGCTCTGCTAGGCGCCAGCCGCGGTCGACCTTGGCGCCTGGAGTCAGAGCCGGGTGCCGATGTCGGCAGCTTCAGGAGCCGGAATTGCTGCGGCGCACAAAAAACCCTACAATGGTGCGTCGCAACAATCCGGGCGCTCAGACCCGGCGGAGACACGCGTGTACAAACGCACAATTGGCAGCTTGTCGCTGCTGCTCGGAATGGCGGTTCAACCCCTCATGGCGGCTGATCTGTCCGCTTTTGGTGACCGCGATCCGGCGGTGCAGCGGCTGGGATTGGGTGTGCGAATCGATTTTGGCGCGGCGCGGAAAGCGCCGGTTGGCAGTCTGGCCTTGATCACGACTGGTGAATTCGCAGATCGGCAAGTGACCTTACCTCTGATTGCCCTGGATTTCCGGCAGCGTGCGCCGCGGATCGGCACCTTGCTGGGGATGCGCATGAGTCCGCTTGCCCTGCGTCACGCGGTCAGCGTCGAGGAGCAACTGCGACCGCGCTAAACCGCATCCGTCGCAGGCGGGGCACGGCGGAGCCCGACGGCGCTGCCCAGGCAGCGCCGCCGGTTTGGGTGAAGCAGGACAGCCGGTCGCCCGCGTGGATCAAGGCCGGCCCGAGTTCAGCGTGTGCAGAACTCGTAGACCCGCAGCGGCTCGCTACCCGCGCCCAAGTGGACCAGACCGATTTCGATCCGGTCGAAATCTGACTGGGAGGCAATGCCCACAAAGGTGCTGTCGCCCGAGGTTTCGCAGGTCGCGGTGGAGGGCTCGCAGAAGAACTCGCCATTACCCTGCGCGTCGCCGCCCAGGCTGACGATCCAGCCCCCGGCCGGCAGATCGCCGAGATAGGTCCGGACCTCGATCACGTCGCCCGAATCGCTCGGCACGATGCCGCCGATAAGCGCGCCTGCCACGGTACCGGTCGGATAGACCACGCCTGCCTGGGCGGTGCCGGAAAACTCGAACGCGCCGCCCTGGCCGGAGCCGGACGGATCGCCCGCCATGCTGAGCGTCGCGGCGGTGTTGTAGAGGCCATCAACCGCTTTGTCCGGATCCTCAATCGCGCATCCGCCGGGGCAGGTCGTGCCGCTGGCGGTGGCGTCACCGCCGCCAATGGACATGCAAAGGCTCGCGTCGGC
>JBFIIN010000188.1:0-6944 GCA_041601225.1 Oceanococcus sp. | reverse complement strand
CGGACGGTGATCCGGGCGCCGTTTGCCGGGGTGGTCGCGGCGCGCTTTATCAAGTCCGGCAATACCATCCAGACCGGGGCGCAGGCTTTCCGGGTGGTCCGCCTGGATCAGCTGGAAGCCAATCTGCATGTGCCGGAGCGGCAGATCTACAAGCTGGCCGCGGGCCAGCCCGCGCAGCTGACGGTCGATGCCTGGCCCGGGCAAAGCTTTGCGGGTGAGGTCGCCCGCATCAGTCCGGTGGTGGACGCCGATACCGGAACCGTGAAGGTCACCGTGCGTCTGGCCCCGGCCCAGGAGCAGTTGCGCCCGGGCATGTTTGGCCGCCTGCGCATCGTGTTTGAGCAGCGCGAAGCGGCCTTGCTCATACCCAAGGATGCGGTCTTGGTGGAGGATGCTGCCGAGTCGGTCTACGTGATCACCGATGGCGTCGCCGCGCGGCGATCGATCCGCACCGGCTTTGGCAACGATGGGCTCTACGAGGTCACGGACGGCCTGGTCGCGGGCGAGTCCGTGGTGACCACCGGCCAGGCCAGTTTGAAAGATGGTGCGCGGGTGGAAGTGATTCCAGCCACGGGAAGCTGAGCCGGCGCGGCTGATGAGCATTCTCGATTTCTCCACGCGTCGACCGGTGGCCGTGAGCATGCTCACCGCGGCGGTCTTGCTGTTCGGGCTGGTCGCGGTGGCGCGCCTGAATGTCACCCTGCTGCCCGATCTGTCCTATCCCACCGTGACGATCCGCACCAACTACGCGGGTGCGGCGCCGGGCGAAATGGAGACCCTGATCAGCAAGCCCATCGAGGAAGCCCTGGGCATCGTGCGCGGGCTGCGGCAGATCCGCTCGGTGTCGCGCGCCGGCCAGAGCGACGTCACCCTGGAATTCGAGTGGGGCACGCTGATGGATTTCGCGGTGCTCGATGTGCGCGAGAAACTCGATCCGCTGGAACTGCCCAAAGAAGCCGACCGCCCCATCGTCTTGCGCTTTGATCCGGCCAGCGATCCGGTGCTGCGTTACGGCTTGTCGGTGGCCGGTGCGCAGGAGGCCGACATCGCCGCCTTGAAACGTTTGCGGCGCATCGCCGAAGACTCGTTGCAAAAGCCGCTGGAAGCGGTTACCGGCGTGGCGGCGGTCAAAATCAGCGGCGGCCTGGAAGACGAGGTGCAGATTCTGCTGGATCTGCAGCGGGTGGCGCGCCTGGAGCTGACCGCCCAGCAGATCATCGCGCGGTTGCGTGCCGAGAACGTCAATCTGTCCGGCGGACGGGTGGAAGAGGGCAGCCTGCGCTATCTGGTGCGCACCCGGAATCAGTTCGCGTCGCTGGATGACATGCGCGAGCTGATCCTGGCCAACCGGGCGGGCCGGGTGGTTTACCTGCGCGATGTCGCGGAAGTGCGGGCCGGTTTTCGCGAGCGCGAGGCGATCATTCGCATCGACGGCCGCGAGGCCGTGGAGATCGCCCTCTATCGCGAGGGGGACAGCAACACCGTGGCCGTGGCGGAGAACGTATCCGCCAGACTGGAACAGCTGGCCAAGGCCCTGCCGGCGGATCTGAGCCTGACGCCGCTGTACGATCAATCGGTCTACATCCGCCAGGCCATCAGCGGGGTGCTGCAGGCGGGCCTGCTGGGCGGCCTGCTGGCGGTGCTGGTCCTGTATCTGTTTCTCAAAAGCGCCTGGTCGACCTTTGTGATTGCCGCGGCGATCCCGGTTTCGGTCATCGCCACCTTCATCGTCATGTACGCATCGGGCCTGACCCTCAACATCATGTCGCTGGGCGGAATCGCCCTGGCCATCGGCCTGCTGGTGGATTCGGCCATCGTGGTGCTGGAAAGTATCGCCCGTCGCCGCGAAGCCGGGGATGAGCCGGGCCAGGCGGCCCGCAGCGGCGCCGCTCAGGTGGCCGCGGCCATTATTGCCTCGACCCTGACCACCATCGCCGTGTTCTTCCCGATGGTGTTCGTCAGCGGCATCGCCGGTCAGCTGTTCAGCGACCAGGCCCTGGTGGTGTCCGGCGCCCTGGCGGTTTCACTGGTCGTGGCGCTGACCCTGATTCCCATGCTGGCGGCCCGCGCGGGTCGCGTGCTGCCGATCCGCCCCGCGCCGCCGCTGGCTGAGGGCGGTCGCTTGCGGCGCGGCGCCAGCCGCCTGCGGATATTTTCCCTGGAAAGCCTGCCTGCGGCCCTGCTCTATGCGCCGGTGCTGGTCTGGCGGGTGGTGACGCGGCTGGCTTCGGCGCTGATGGCGCCGCTGGCGGCTGCCTTTCGACGTGGCTTTGCCGCGCTGGAACGGGCCTATGTACCGGCCCTGCGCGGGGCCCTGGCGCGCCGGGCCAGCATAGTGGTCGTCGCCTTGCTGCTGTTCGGGGTGGCTTTGGTCCTGTTGCAGCGGGTCGGCGTCGAGCTGCTGCCGCCGCTGACCCAGGGCGAATTCCAGGCCAATATCGAACTGGATCCGGGCACGCCTTTGGCGCGTTCCGATGAGATGGTGCGGGCGGTGCAGCTGCGCCTGAGCGGCCTGCCGCAAATCCGTACCGCCTATTCCGTGGCCGGGACCGGCAATCGCCTGGATGCCGATCCCGAAGCCGGTGGCGAACATCGCGCCACTCTGAATGTGGTGCTGGCGGACCCCAGTCCGGCGGGGGAATCCACCGCGATGGCGCAGGTGCGCGCCGCGCTGGCCGCCCAGCCGGGCGCCCGCTACACCCTCACCCGGCCGACCCTGTTCAGCTTCGATACGCCGCTGGAAGTGGAGATTGCCGGTTTCGATCTCGAGGCCCTGGCGCTGTACGCGCGTCAGATCGAAAGCCACATGCGGGCCGCAGGCCGATTCGCCGATATCAAATCCACCCTGGTTCCCGGTCAGCCGGAGATCCGTATCGATTTCGATCAGGAGCGGGCGGCAGCACTGGGGCTGCAGGTGCCCGATCTGGCCGAGCGGGTGGTGCAGGCGGTGCAGGGCCGGGTGGCGACGCGTTACCGTCTGGAAGATCGCGAGATCGACATTCTGGTGCGTGGCGACGATAGCCAGCGCGCCAGCATCGAGGCCTTGCGCCGGCTGACCATCAACCCCGAATCCAGCCGGCCGATTCCGCTGTCGGCGGTGGCCAGCATCGAGCTGGCCCTGGGGCCGGGCGAGATCCGCCGCATCGACCAGCAGCGGGTGGTCGTGGTGTCCGCGGAACTCGCCTACGGCGATCTGGGCTCGGGCGTCGCGGCCCTGAATCAGCTGCTGCGCGAAACGCGCGCGCCGCATGGTCTGGCCGCTGTCGTGACCGGCCAAAGCGAGGAGATGGCCGTATCTTTTGCCTCCTTGCAGTTCGCTCTGGCATTGGCGGTGTTTCTGGTTTATCTGGTGATGGCCGCCCAGTTCGAATCCTTGCTGCACCCCTTCGTGATCCTGTTCACCATCCCGCTGGCCGGCATCGGCGCGGTGTTTGCCTGGGTACTCACCGGCACGATCATCAATGTGGTGGTGCTGATCGGCCTGATCGTGCTGGCCGGGATCGTGGTCAATAACGCGATCGTCCTGCTGGATCGCATCCACCAGTTGCGTGCTGGCGGCCTGCTGCGCGATCTGGCCGTGGTCGAGGCGGGCCGCGAACGCTTGCGCCCCATCTTGATGACCACCCTGACCACGGTGCTGGGCCTGCTGCCCATGGCCGTGGGTGGCGGCGAAGGGGCTGAGTTGCGGGCGCCACTGGCCGTCACGGTGATGGGTGGCCTGCTGGTCTCGACCTTGTTGACCCTGTTCGTTATTCCCGTGGTCTATACGCTGCTGGATTTCGTGCCCGACCCTGCTGCGGAGTCGGAGGCGTGAATCTGCCGGCCCTGGCGCTGCGCCGTCCGGTCACCATTTGCATGGTGTTCGTTTGCCTGAGCCTGATTGGCGTCGTGGGTGGAACACGTCTGCCGCTGGAGTTCTTCCCGGATATCGATTTTCCGGGCGTGTGGATACAGGTGCCTTATCGCAATTCTTCGCCCGAGGAGGTGGAGCGGCGCATCGCCCGGCCCATCGAGGAGGCCATGTCCACCCTCACCGGGGTCGAACGCATGTGGTCGGAATCGCGCGACAACGGCATCGGCATGTGGGTGCAGTTCGGCTGGGATGAAGACACCACGGTGAAGGGCGTGGAGGCGCGCGACAAGATCGATGCCATCCGTGATCAGCTGCCGGACGAGATGGGCCGGGTGCAGATATTCAAGTTCAGCGCCGCCGACCAGCCCATGATCGTGGTGCGCCTGTCCGCGCAGCGGGATTTGTCCGATGCCTACGACATGCTCAACCGCAATCTCAAACGGCGGGTCGAGCGCCTGAGTGGGGTGTCACGGGTCACGCTCTATGGTGTGGAACCCAAGGAAGTGCGCATCGAGTTGTCGGCCCAGCGGGTGGCCGCGCATGGGGTTGATCTCGGCGATCTGACTCAGCGCCTGCAGCGGGCCAATTTTGCGCTGGCCGCCGGCGATCTCACCGATGCCGGGCAGCGCTTTTTCATCCGGCCCCAGGGTCGCTTCCGCGATGTCGCCGAAATCGGCAGATTTGTGGTCAACGACGCGGGCCTGCGTCTGTCTGACATCGCCGCCGTGCGCTATGTCGATCCGGTGCTCACCTATGGCCGGCATCTGAATCAGCGTTATGCGGTGGGGCTGGATGTGTTCAAGGAAACCGGCGCGAACATGGTCGCCATCTCCGAGCGGGTGCTGGCCGAGATCGCGCAGATTCGCCAGTTGCCGGAAATGGCGGGCATCAATCTTTACGTCATGCATGACCAGGCCGCCGATGTGAAAACTTCGCTCAATGAGCTGATGTTGTCCGGCCTGATCGGCGCTTGTCTGTCGGTGCTGGTGCTGTTCGGCTTCCTGCGCGATTGGTGCATGACCTTGATCGTGACCCTGGCCGTGCCCCTGTCGCTGGTGATCACCTTGGGCGCCATGTATTTCCTGGGCTATTCGCTGAACATCCTGACCCTGATGGGCTTGATGATTTCGGTGGGCATGCTGGTGGACAACGGCGTGGTGGTCACCGAAAGCGTGGTCAATGAGCGCGCGCGCCCCGGCGCGCAGGCGGGTCCGGCCACCCTGCGCGGGGTCAATGCCGTGGCGCTGGCGGTGGCCGCGGGCACACTCACCACCGCCATCGTGTTTCTGCCCAATGTGTTCGGTGAGCCCAATGACATCTCGGTGTTCATGAGCCATGTGGCGATCACCATATGCATTGCCCTGGCCGCGTCCTTGCTGATCGCCCTGACCTTGATTCCGCAGCTGACCTCGCGGCTGAAAATCGGCGCGAATCCGCAGCGCGGCAGTCTGCTGGGCCTGGCGGCTGGCTATGCGCGCTTGCTGCGCTGGACCACCTCGCACAGCGGCTGGACGGCGTTGTTGATCCTGCTGATCCTGGCCAGTGTCGCCATCCCGATTCAATTCGTGAAATTCGACATGTTCCCGCAGGAGGACAGTCGCCGATTGTTCTTGCGCTACAACCTGGACAGCCAGTACCGGCTGAGCAAGGTCGAAGCCAATGTGGATCGCATCGAAGCCTATCTGTTCGAAAACCAGCAGCGCCTGGGGATTGAGTCGGTGTACAGCTACTTCGATATTGGCCGCGCCGAATCCACCATCTTGCTGGTCGCTGAAGACCAGCGGCCGCTGGCGCCGGATGAAGTCAAGAAGATCATTAGTGAGGAATTGCCCAGCATTGCGATCGGCGATCCGACTTTCGATGAGCAGCGCAGCGGCAGTCGCGAGCAACTGGGAATCCGGGTCTACGGTGAGGAAACCGAGCAACTGCGTAAGGTCGCGCGCGAGGTCGCCCGCGTGCTCAAGACCGTGGATGGCTTAAGCGATGTGCGGGTGGAAGCTGCCGCGGCAGATTGGGAGGTGCAAATCCAGGTGGATCGCGACCGGGTGCAAAAGCATGGTCTGGACAGCCAGACGGTGGCGGAGTCCATCGCCACGGCCATGCGCGGCCGCGAACTGCGGCCCTTTCAAACCCAGAGCGCGGAAATCGATATGGTGCTGCAGTTCGCGGCCGCGGATCGCGCCGATCTGGATCAGCTGCTGAATCTGCCGATCCGCACGCCGGCCGGCGAACTGGTGGCCCTGTCGTCGCTGGCCACTTTGTCCACCCAGGACGTGCCCGGCGTGGTGCGCCGCGAGAACCGGCGTACCGCCTTGAACATCAAGCTGGGGACCGAGGATTTGTCGGCTGAGGATGCGCGCAAGCGGGTCAAGGCCGTGCTGGATCAGCTGGAATTGCCGGTGGGCTACAGCTGGGACTTCGGTGAAGCCTTTGACGAGGACGCCGAGCAGGCCGTGACCATGCTGATGAATATGCTGCTGGCGATTGCCTGCATCTATATCGTGATGGCCGCCCTGTTCGAATCGGTGCTGGCGCCCACGGCGATCATTACCGGCATCTTCTTCTCTTTCATCGGCGTGTTCTGGTTCTTCCTGGCCACCGGCACCGGCTTTTCCTTCATGGCCATGATCGGCTTGCTGATCCTGATGGGCATCGTGGTCAACAACGGCATCGTGATGATCGATCATGTCAGCCGGCTGCGCCGTGAGGGCATGGCCCGCGATGAGGCCTTGCTCCTGGGCGCGCGGGATCGGCTGCGCCCGATTCTGATGACTGTCGCCACCACCGTGCTGGGCATGGTGCCTTTGAGCATGGGCAAGGCGGCGGTGGGTGGCGATGGCCCGCCCTACTATCCGATGGCGCGCGCGATCATTGGCGGCCTGGCCTTTTCCACGGTGGTCAGCCTGATCGTCCTGCCCAGCATTTATCTGTGGCTGGATGATCTGGCGAACTGGGGGCGGCGGGTGCTCACTCGGGCCCGCGCCATGGCGCCGGTGTTGACTAAAGAATGACCAGCACGTTCTCCGGCGGTCGACCCAGTGCATATTGCTCGCCAACTTTTACGATGGGGCGCTCGATCAGCTTGGGGTGG
>JBFIIN010000187.1:0-6952 GCA_041601225.1 Oceanococcus sp. | reverse complement strand
CCAGCCGGTCGCCGCGGCCCGCACCGCGGGCGCCGAATTTGTTGTCAATCTCAATGCGTCCCCGTTTGATGTTGCCAAGCGGCAGCAGCGTCGTGAGGTGCTCAAGCAGCGCGCACGCGAAAACCAGATGGGCATCGCCTATGTGAATTGCGTCGGCGGTCAGGACGAGCTGGTGTTCGACGGGGACACACAAGTGTTCAATTCCCAGGGCCAGGCGCTCATCAACACTCCGGCCTATGTCGAGGATGTGTTCGATTTCCAGCTCGACGCCCGCGGGCGGCCCACGGCCGCCGCGGCCGATTCCGAGCCGGCCGTCGAAATCGCCCTGGTCTATGGCGCTCTCGTGCAGGGCGTGCGCGACTATGTCACCCGCAATGGCTTCGAGCGCGTGTACGTCGGCCTGTCCGGCGGCATTGATTCGGCCCTGGCCGTTGCGGTTGCTGCTGATGCGCTGGGGCCCGAACGGGTCCACGCGGTGGCCATGCCCTCCCGCTACAGCGCGGCCATGTCTCACGACGATGCGTGCGCCCAGGCGCAGGCTCTGGGCGTGCAGTTCGCCGCCATTCCGATCGAGCCCGCGTTTCAGGCATTCGGCGCCATGCTGGCGCCTGCGTTTTGCGGAACCGAACCCGGTACTGCCGAGGAAAATCTACAATCGCGAATCCGCGGCGCCCTGTTGATGGCCCTGGCCAACAAGTTTCAGGGGGTGGTTCTTGCCACCGGGAACAAGAGCGAGATGGCCGTGGGTTACGCCACCTTGTATGGCGACATGTGTGGCGGTTACGCGCCGCTGAAAGATGTCTACAAGACCCAGGTTTACGCGCTGGCCCGGTATCGGAATACGCGCGGGCCGGCCATTCCCGAGCGAGTGATCAGCCGGCCCCCATCGGCCGAACTGCGTCCGGAACAGCTGGATGAGGACAGCCTGCCGCCCTATGTGCGCCTGGATCCGCTATTGCAGCTCTATATCGAGGAGCAACGCAGCATTGCAGACATCGTCGCCGTGGGCTACGCCGAGTCCGAGGTTCGCCACATTGCCGGACTGGTCCGCGCGGCGGAGTACAAGCGTCGGCAGGCGGCGCCGGGCCCCAAGATCTCGGTGCGGGCATTTGGGCGCGAGCGCCGCTATCCCATGACGGCCCGCTACGAAGACCTTTAGCCGGCGCGACTCGCTTAGACGTCAGCTTGCGGCGGGGCTTCCAGCGGCGAGCTTTGTGGCCGCTCGGCGGGTTTGTCCTCAGCGGCGAAGTCAGGATAACTGGCGCTTAGAACCGCACGAATGGAACTGGCCTGCTCCGGCAACTCCAGCTTGTCGTAACAGCGGGCCAGCAAATTCAGCATTGGCGGAACCGAGTCTGTGCCCTGGAACTTGCTCAGGATGTCCAGTGCCCGTCGGCTTGCGGCGACGTAGGCGCGTCGCTCGAAGTAGTACTCTGCGATGCTGCGTTGATGCAGAGCAATGCGATTTTTGAGGTAGATCATGCGTTGGCGCGCGTCGGCGGCGTAGGGGCTGGTGGGAAAGCGCTGCACCATGCGCGCGAAGTCCTCGAAGGCGCGCTTGTAGTTGATCGGGTCGCGGGCCGCGGAATCAAAGTCGAACACATCCAGGATATCGGCGTTGCTCCGATTGAAGTTGATCAGGCCCTTCAGATAGTAAACGTAGGCGATCTGCGGGTGGCGTGGATGCGAGCGAACAAATCGGTCCGCCGCCGACAGCGCCAATTCCGGCTCGAAAGACCGATAATGCGCATATATCGACTCCAGTTGCGCCTGGGTCGCGTAGCTGCTGAACGGGTGCCGTGATTCCAGGCGCTGGTAAAGTTCCAGTGCCGTTCGGTAGTCGCCCGAATTCAGCGCGGCGCGCGCGGTCTTGTAGAGCTGCGCCACCTCCAGGCGTGCAGCGTGGCGCTCCAATGCCTCCGGATCGAGCGGGTTGATGGGGCGCACAGAGTCTTTGTTGCTGGCACAGCCAAGCAGCAGGACGGCGCAGACGGCAAGCGTCCAGATTCGCAACTTCATCGGGGTATCCTTGGGTCGACGTGAAAAGTATATCGAACGCAGCTGAATTTCACTCGGACTCCTGTCTGAGCGCCGAGGTTCCCGCTGAACTGGCCGGGCTGCGTCAGGATCAGATTCTCGCGGCGCTCTGGCCGGAGCATTCGCGCGCGCGGCTTCAGGGCTGGATTCGCGAGGGCCGGGTGGAGATCAATGGCCAAGTGCTTGCCGTCAAAACCAGATTGGCCGCCGGCTGTCAGGTCACGCTCAGGCGGCCGCCTGCGCAGGCGGTTGTCGCAAACGGTGCGCAGGATCTGCCCCTGGATGTGCTTTATGAGGACGCGCATCTGCTGATCCTGAACAAGCCGGCGGGGTTGATCGTGCATCCCGGAGCGGGCCGTCCGGACGGGACCTTGCTGAATGCGCTGCTGCATCACCGGCCCGCGCTGGACCAGTTGCCCCGCGCGGGGATCGTCCACCGGCTGGACAAGGACACCAGCGGCTTAATGGTGGTCGCCGCCAGCCTGGAGGCGCATACCGCACTGGTGCGCGCGCTCCAGGCGCGCGAAATCGCCCGTGAATATCTGGCTCTGGTTTTCGGCCGGGTGATCAGCGGCGGGCGCGTCGATGCGCCCATCGGGCGCGATGGACGTGAGCGCAAGCGCATGGCCGTGCGTGCTGATGGGCGGGCCTCGGTGACGCACTACAGGGTCGCCGAGCGTTTCGCGGATTACACACTGCTGGCCTTGAGGCTGGAATCGGGACGCACCCATCAGATCCGTGTCCACATGAAGCATATCGGCTTGCCGATCGTGGGCGATCCGGTGTATGGCCGCCGCGGTGATCCCTGGCGTGCGCGTTTGGGTCGGCAGGCCTTGCATGCGCGGCGCCTGTCGTTCTTGCACCCGGTCAGTGGCGAAGCCTGCCAATGGGAGGCGCCCCTGCCGGTCGATTTCGACGCCATCCTGCAGGCCCTGCGCGCATGATGGACTGGATAGAGCCGAGCTGGCCTGCGCCGCCGGGCGTGCGCGCCGCGTTCACCACGCGGCGCGGTGGAGTCAGCAAGGGGCCTTTTGCATCCCTGAATCTGGCCAGCCATGTCGGGGACGAGCCGCGGCGGGTGCAGAGCAATCGCCGTGGCCTGCGGGCCGATCTGGGCTTGCCGGATGAGCCCTTCTGGCTTGACCAGGTGCATGGCAACCGGGTGGTTTGCGCCGATGCCGGGAACGAAGCGGCGCCAGCTGCCGACGGCGCCTGGTCGAGTCAGGTCGGCACAGTGTGCGCCGTCCTGGTTGCGGACTGTCTGCCGGTTTTGCTGGCGGATACAAAAGGTCGGCTGGTCGCCGCGGTGCATGCCGGCTGGCGCGGCCTGGCGACCGGCATCCTGGAAAACGCCGTTGATGCGCTGCGTCGGGCGCGCTTGAAAAATGTCGAGTTGCAGGCCTGGATCGGTCCGGCGATAAGCCAGACCCACTTCGAAGTGGGCGGTGAAGTGCTCGCCGCGTTTGCGGACCACGTGAGTTTCCAGGCGCACCACTTCCGCGCACAGGGAAATCGTTGGCATGCGGATTTGCCCGGAATAGCACGTGCCCGGCTGGGTGCGGCTGGCGTGCACAACGTGTACGGCGGCGACGCCTGCAGTTACGCAAGCCCGTATTGTTTCTATTCGTATCGCCGGGATGGTCAGTGCGGGCGGATGGCTGGCCTAATCTGGCGAACGCGCCAAGTGCCAGAAATCACGTCAGGCTGAGGATTCCCTTCCTTGCACGCCCTACAGCCGTCTGTTACAAATGCTGCGAATCGCTGCCGTGGGGTGCAGCCATAATTATCGACGACCGCCCAAGGTGGTCGCGACGCACAGGCTGGAGGAGCCGTGGTCAGATGCACTGAAGGGGTGGGGGACGCATATTGCCCGCAGGCCAACTCAAGTGCGCTAGCCTTTGGCTTGATGTGCGAATGTATCAATCTGATGGAGATTCGACCGTGGTAAGTGTGCGCGGGACGGTTACAAAATTCGGCTTGACGTGGCTTGGCGGCGCGCTGGCGCTGCCGGTATGGGCTCTGTCATTTGATCTTGGGCCGGTATCCGGCCGGATGGACAGCATATTTACCCTCGGTGCTGCCATTCGCATGGAAGACCGGGATCCGAGTCTGATCGCCAAATCCAATCTGCAGCCGGGCCTGTGTTCGCGCACCAATCGAACCAGTGATCCCGGCGCGCCGACCCGCAGCTTTACTGATGCGGAACCCGGCGATATCGGCAGCACCTGCAACAGCCCGACAGATCCGTCGCTGAATTTGGCCTACGTCAATGCGCCGGGAACGTTCAACATCAACGGCGATAATGGCAATCTGAACTTCGATCAGTACGATGTGGTGTCCGCGGCCGCCAAGCTGACCTCGGATATGTCGATGAGTTGGGAGAACTTTGGCCTGTTCGTGCGCGGTATCTGGCTGTTCAACGATACCTACGTCGGGTTCGACGAGTTTCATCCGGATACGTCCCTGCAGCCCTCGAGGACGGCATTCCCGGCATATTCCGAAGGACAGTTCGGCAACTCATTTGAGCTTGTCGATGCCTACGTTTCCGGTTCCTTTGAAATTGGCGACCGCATTCTGAGCCTGAAGCTTGGGCGCCAGGGTGTGAACTGGGGTGAAAGTACGGTCTTGCTGCTCAATAGCGTCAATACCGTGAATCCGCCAGATCAGCGCTACCTGCGGACTCCCGGCTTCGACCTCAAGGAACTCTTTCAGCCGGTCGGGATGCTGACGATCTCAACCGACCTCACCTTGAATCTGGCGGTGGAGGCGTTTTATCAGTACGAATGGCGGCCGGTTATTATCGATGCTCCGGGCACTTTCTTCTCGGGGAGTGATGTTCTGGGCGGCGATCCGCGAGGCGGCCAGTACGCCATGCTGTCATTCGGCAAGTCGCCCGAAGACCCCGTCAATGCCTACAGCTCGCAGGATAATCCGCAGGATCCGTTCGGCCTGGCTTCCGCCGGCGGGCGGACGATCTACCGGCTGCCCGATCGTGAAGCGCGCGACGGTGGCGAATTCGGTTTCGCGTTGAAATATTTCGCCGAGAATTTCAATAACGGCACCGAGCTGGCGTTCTACTTCACGAATCTGCACTCGCGGATTCCCAGTGTCAGCATGATTGCCGCGCAGGCCACCTGCGCTGGCGATGCCACCAATCAGTTCGAGCTGCTCAGCAACTGTGGCGCGGGGCAGGGCGACATAGGGACCCTGGGCCTGGCCGAGGAACCCTTGCCGGTGGATACCGCAGCCCTGTTTGCCGAGTATGTCGAAGACATCCAGATGTACGGCTTGAGTTTCAATACCACGATCGGCGACTGGGCCTGGAGCGGTGAGTTGACCTATCGGCCGAAAATGCCGGTGCAGGTGCATACGGTCGATCTGATCTTTGCCGCCCTGCAGCCCGCTTTCCCGACCAACAATATCAGCGTCGGTAGCCCGCCTGAAGATCCGATTTTGGGTGCGCCGATTCCCAGTGACCCGACCGGAAACGTTCCGGGTACGGTCTTGCCTAGTCGGCGCGTCGCGGTGCCGGATTACGTCATGACGCGCTATCGCGGCCAGGAGGTCCAGCCTGGGCAGTACATCCGCGGTTACGAGGAGTTGGGGGTCGGCCAGTTCACCACGACCTTCCTGAAGACTTTTGGTGGCGACAATATTATTCGCGCATCGCAAATTCTGTTTCTGGGCGAGGCGGGTGTGACTTTCGTGCCGGACCTGCCGAACCTGAGCGAGGTCCAGTTCCAGGGGGCCGGGACGGATACCCACGCGAGCCACGGCTCGGACGGAACCCTGAATGGGCTGGCTGACAGCGCCACGATTGAGTCGGGCGGCGACGGTGACCTGCGCTGCGTGCGCCAGACCTATGCGTCAATCGGTGGCGCCGAAGCCGAGCCCTGCCGGCAGAATCCCACGGCGCAGGATCCGGACGGCTTTGGCGACAAGATTGCTTACGGCATTCGGATTTTGACCTTTATTCGCTACCAGGACTTTTTTGCCGGCATCAATTTTGAGCCATTGCTTGCGGCGTTTTATGACATCGGTGGCGTCGCCCCGGGGCTTGGTCAAAACTTCCAGGAGGGAGCGACAACCGGCCTGCTGGGATTGCGTTTTGATTACCTTTCGAAGTATTTCTGGGAGCTTCGCTATACCTATCTTGATGGCGACACATCGGGTAGCCGCGATCGCGACAATCTCAGCTTGACTTTGCGCTACGAGTTTTAAGGCAGTACCAGAAGCCACGGAATGTGGACCAGAGTGAATTGAACAGGGGAGATCAGGGATGAGCAGCGCGCATCAGAGGGTTGCGGCAGGCTTGCTTGCGTGGATGCCGGTGTTGGCCGGGGCACAGGGAATCAGCCAGGAGGTCCAGCCAATTCCTGCCGAATTGATGCCGCTGGCCGCCCGGAGCCTGTTGCTGGATGTCGAAGATACCGGTGCGCGATTGATCGCGGTGGGCGAGCGTGGCCACGTGGTTACCTCGCTGGACGGCAAGAACTGGGCGCAGGCGCCGACGCCGACCCGTGCGACGTTGAATTCGGTGGATTTCAGCGATGAGCGACATGGCTGGGCCGTCGGTCACGATGCCGTGATCCTGCACACGCAGGATGGCGGGCGTAGCTGGGTGATGCAAAATTTCGAACCGGAGCTCGAAAAGCCGTTTCTGGACATCCTCATGCTGGATGCCCGTTACGGGATTGCGGTTGGAGCCTATAGCCTGATGTACCGCACCCTGGACGGAGGGCAGACCTGGGAGGATTTCGAAACGCCAATTCGCGAAGACGAGTGGCATTTCAATGCGATCACCCGTCTGAACAATGGGGATTTGTTCATTGCGGGCGAATCCGGGACCCTGGCGCTGTCGACCGATAACGGCGAAACCTGGGAGTCGGTCGAAACACCGTATGACAGTTCCCTG
>JBFIIN010000186.1:0-6960 GCA_041601225.1 Oceanococcus sp. | reverse complement strand
TCAGGTCCTGGACCGGGTGATTGGCGCCATGGTGGCCGAACTTCATCTTGAGGGTCCTGGCGCCGCTGGCCAGTGCGAGAATCTGATGGCCCAGGCAGATGCCGAACACCGGAATCCCGGCAGCCATGATCTCCCGCGCCGCACTGATGCCGTAGCTGACCGGCTCGGGATCGCCCGGTCCATTGGACAGCATCACCCCGTCGGGACGCATCGCCAACACCTTGGCGGCCGGCATGCTCGCCGGGACGACCGTGACTTCGCAGCCGTGATGTACCAGTTCCCGCAGGATATTTCGCTTGACGCCGAAATCGTAGACCACGACCCGGTACTTTGATTCGGGAACAGCCGCGTTCCAGCGACCCTCACTCCACCTGTAGGGTTGCTCGACCGTGACTTGCTGCGCGAGATCGGCGCCTTTGAGGCCGGCGAAGCCGCGTGCCTGAGCGAGCGCATCGTCCGCATCGACTTCGCCCACCATCAGACAGGCGTTCTGGGCTCCGCCATCACGCAGAATGCGCGTGAGCCTGCGCGTATCGATTTCGGCAATGCCTGAGCGTTCGTGACGCCGCAGGAAAGCATCCAGGCTTTCCGCGGATCGCCAATTGCTTGGTTGGCGCGGGCGCAGGCGGATGATGAGGCCGGCCAGATGCACTGTCGTCGACTCCATATCGTCGGCGTTTGCGCCGGTATTGCCGATATGTGGATAGGTCAGAGTTACCAGCTGTTGGGCATATGATGGGTCGCTCAGGATTTCCTGATAGCCCGTCATGGCAGTATTGAAAACCACCTCACCTACAGCAGTACCGGGAGCACCGAAGCCGATTCCGTGAAATACGGTTCCATCGGCCAGTGCGAGCAAAGCAGACTTGGTTTTCATAACCTCCAAACACACGAAAGGGGGCCTGGGCAGCCCCCCGTTCGGGCGCGGAGTATAGCGGCAGCCCGGGCCCCAGGTCCATCGCTAATTTTTGCCTGCTGGCCCTTTTGCCTGACAATAGGGCGTTCTGATTTGTCTGGAGTGCTCCGGTGCCCGCCGCCTTGCGCATTGGACCCTATCGTTTTGCCAACAATCTGGCCCTGGCGCCCATGGCTGGAGTCACGGACCAACCGTTCCGACGCTTGTGTCGTCGGCTGGGCGCTGGCCTGGCCGCGTCCGAGATGCTGAGCGCGGACCCCAGCCTGTGGGATACCCGAAAAAGCCGCCTGCGACGCGATCATCGCGGCGAACCCGATCCACGCATCGTGCAGATCGCTGGCGGAGATCCGCAGTCCCTGGCCGCAGCCGCGCGGCGCAACGTTGCGCACGGCGCACAAATCATCGACATCAACATGGGCTGCCCGGCAAAAAAAGTGTGCCGCAAATGGGCCGGGTCAGCGTTACTGGCCGACGAGGAGCTGGTCGCCGAAATTCTACACGCAACCGTTGCGGCCGTGGACGTTCCTGTCACGCTCAAGATCCGTACCGGCCCGGACCCGGAACGCCGCAACGCCGTGCGGATCGCCCGGATCGCTCAGGCTGCCGGAATTTCTGCGCTGGCCATCCATGGCCGCACGCGCGCCGACGCATACCGCGGCGCCGCCGAATACGAAACGATTCGTGCCGTCCGCAGGGTCGTGGACATGCCGCTGCTGGCCAACGGCGACATCGACAGCCCGCAGCGAGCCCGCGAAGTCCTGCAGTTAACCGGCGTCGATGGCCTGATGATCGGCCGTGCAGCCCAGGGGCGACCCTGGATCTTCCGCGAGATTGCCGCTTTCCTGGATCATGGCGATAAATTGCCGGCCCCCAGCCAGCGGGAAATCGCCGAAATCGCGCTTAGCCACATTGCCGAACTGCATGCCTTTTACGGCCCCGCTGGCGGCGTGCGGATTGCTCGCAAACATATTGGCTGGTATCTGAACAATTTTTCGCACGCGCAGGCCCTGCGTCAGGCTCTGCTGCGCGAACTTGAGCCCGCAGCGCAATTGGATCTGTTTCAGGAACTCATGGTTGCACCGACCGCCGCATGTGCGGCGTGATCCACAGGTGGACGAGGGGTCCGGCACGATTCATAGTTCGACGCGATTCGTTGTGGACTTGATTCGGGGATTGTTGGCGCGTGCCTAGACTTAAAAAGAAAACCGCAATTGCTTTGGGCTTCCTGGTCACGGGAGTGGTGCTGTATCTCGGCCTGAAGGCCACCAAGCCCAGCGCCCAGGTGGAACAGCCGTCTGAACCCGTGTTCTCGGTGCGCGCTGTCAGTATCACTCCACAGGAACGCGCGCCGACGATCACCCTGTATGGTCGCGTTACCACGCTCAAGCGCGCGACCCTGACCGCCGCCGTCAATGCCGATGTCGCACTTGTGCCGGTACGCCCGGGCAATCGGGTCTCCGCCAATGACCTGCTGATCCAGCTGGACCCGGCGGAAGCCCAGATCGCCTTCGAGCAGGCCCAGGCCGATCTGCAGCAGGCCGATGCCCAACTGCAGCTGGAGCGTGCGCGGCAGAAAACGGATTTAAGCGCATTGTCGCGCGAGCGACGGTTGTTAACGCTCGCCGAAAGCGAGGTTTCGCGCCTGACCAACCTGCAAAATCGAAATCTTGTCTCCGACGCGCAGCTGGATGCCACCAAGAAGAATTTCCAGCTGCAGGCCCTGTCGACCGAGCAGCGTGAATTGACCGTAGCGCAGGGCGCCGCCCGCCTGGCGCAACTGGACGCCCAGCGCCAATCGGCGGAGGCCAGGCTGCGCCGCGCCGAACTGGATCTGCAGCGAACCAGCGTGCGCGCCCCCTTCGCTGCCGCAGTCATCCAGGTCATGGTGAGCCCTGGAGACCGGGTGGCACCCGGTCAGGCACTGACCGAGATCTATGACAACACGGCCCTGGAAGTGCGCGCCCAGATACCCAATCGCTTTCTGCACAATCTGCGCCAGGGCCTGAACAGCGCCGAGCACCTTGCGGCGAACATTCAGGCCGGAGCGGACAGCTGGTCCGGTGCTCTGCAGCGTCTGGCCGCATCAGGCGGCGGCGGCGGCGTCGATGGCTATTTCGCGCTCGACAGCGTCGATCTGGAAATCGACACCAATGTCACCGTGACCATGGATCTGCCAAGCGTCCCGGATGCCGTGCCGCTGCCCTTCGAAGCCATTTACGATTTGTCGAGGATCTACCGCTATCGCGATGGTCGCCTCAATGGCATCACGGTCCAGCGGCTGGGCGACTTCAAAGCCGACGGCAGCGCCCCGCGCATCCTGGTGCATAGCCCACAATTGCAGGCCGGCGATCAGATCGTGGTCACGCACCTGCCCAACGCGGTGGAAGGGCTGCGCGTGCAGCTAATTGAATAATCATGGCCGGAAGTTTCCAGCACCATAACGACATGATCGGGCGCTTCGCCCAGCACCCGGTCGCGTGTAACCTGTTGATGATCATCATGATCCTGTCGGGACTGTGGGCGTTGACCAAGCTCAACACCCAGTTCTTCCCGACATTCTCCATCGACTACATCATGGTCACCGTACCCTGGAGCGGGGCCAGCGCCGAAGATGCGGAAAGCGCCATTACCGACGTTTTGGAAGACCGTTTTCGCACCCTGGCAGATGTCAAGGAAGTCAGCTCGGTCTCCAAACAGGGCCTGGCCCAGATCTGGGTGCGCTACCGCGAGGGCACCGACCTTAACGCCGCCGCCGACGAGATCGATCAGGCGATTTCCACGGTGCGCAATTTACCGGAGACCGCCGAGGATCCGCAGATCACGATTCTGGAGAATCGCGAACTGATTAACCGCCTGGTGGTCAACGGACCGACCAGCTTGAACGAGTTGCGGCCGATCATCCGGCGCATGGAAACCGAGTTGCTGGAGCTGGGCATAGAGCAGGTCTCAATTATCGGCCTGCCCGAGGAAGAAATCGCGAGACAGTTCACCCCGGCTCAGATTCACGAATTGGGCTTGTCGCTGCCCGAAATTGCCAACCTGATCAGCGCGCGCAGCCGCGATGTTCCCGCCGGCTCACTGGGGCGCGCAGACGTGTCGCGAGAGCTGCGCTCAGTGCAGCAGCGACGCACGGAAATCGGCTTCCAGTCCCTGCCCCTGGTCACCGATGACAGCGGCCGTCTGCTGACCCTGGGCGATGTGGCCCGGGTCGAGCGACGGGCCAAGGATGACGCCCTGGAACTGCGCTACCAGGGCCAGCTGGCTGTCGAACTGGCCCTGTATCGCGGCAAGACCGATGATGCCCTGCGCACGGCGGGCATCGTCGACAACTGGCTGAGTGCGCTGCGCCCCACCCTGCCGCCAAATGTAGAAATCACGGTATATGACCAGCAGTGGCATTTGCTGCGCGAGCGCATCAACCTGCTGCTCAAAAATGGCCTGTCCGGTCTGGTGCTTGTGATTGGCATTCTGTACCTGTTCCTGAACGGCCGGGTTGCCCTGTGGGTGACGGTCGGTATCCCGGTCTCGTTTCTGGCCACCCTGGTCGTGCTGTACCTCACCGGCGGCAGCATCAACATGATCTCCCTGTTCGCCATGATAATGGCCTTGGGCATCATCGTGGACGACGCCATCGTGGTCGGCGAGGACGCGCTCGCGCACTACCAGTTCGGCGAAGCTCCGCTGGAAGCAGCGGAGGGCGGTGCGCGACGCATGTTCTGGCCGGTCCTGTCCGCTTCAATGACGACAGTTGCCGCCTTCCTGCCCCTGATGCTGATTGGCGACTACATCGGCGCCATCCTGAAGGCGATCCCGTGGGTGGTAATCTGCGTCATCATCGCCTCGCTGGTTGAAAGTTTCCTGATCCTGCCCGGCCATTTGCGCGGTGCTTTTCACACCATGCACCATCGCCAGGCGCCGCCCCGCCGGCAGAAGCTGGAAGACGCTTTCAATCGCTTTCGCGATCAGCGCTTCCGGCCCTTTGTGGCAGCCGCATTGCGTAATCGCCGCGTCGTGCTGGCGGCCGCGTTTGCCGCCATGCTGTTCGTCATGGGGCTGATGGGAGGCGGCCGGGTCGGTTTTGTATTCTTCCCGACCCCGGAGATCAACGTGCTGATTGCCAACGTTGGATTCGCCACCGGCACGCCCGAGGAACGGGTGTCGGAATTCCTGGCAGAGCTTGAAACTGCGCTGGCCGAGACAGATGCGGAGCTCGGTGGTGATCTGGTGCGCACGGCGGTGACGCGCTTGGGAATGGCTATCCAGCCGGGCACCAATTTCACACGCACTGGCAAGCAGTACGCCCACATTCAGGTTGAACTCAAGCCCTCGGATCAGCGCGATGTACGCAATCCCGAGTTCATGAGCAATTGGGAAAATCGCGTGAAACGCACGCCGGGCGTAGAGACTTTTGGAATTTTCGAGCCCTCGGTGGGCCCCCCCGGCCAGGATCTGGAAATCCGAGTCACCGGCGAGAACGCCAATCAGATCAAGCAGGCCGCGCAGGAGTTATTGCAGGTGCTGCGCGAAACGCCGGGCGTATCCGGCGCCGAGGATGACACGCCCTATGGCCGCGAGCAGATCATTTTCGAGCTCAACCCGGTTGGCGAATCGCTGGGACTGACCACGGCTGCCGTCGGGCGCCAGCTGCGCGCGGCATTTGATGGCGAACTGGTCCAGATCTTCCAGGATCAAGGTGACGAAATTGAGGTCCGCGTGACCTTTGCCGACGCCGACCGGGATCGCGTCCGCGGCCTCGATAGCCTGCCCGTCGTACTGCCCAATGGCCACAGTGTGCCGTTGGGCAATGTCGTAAGTCTGAGCACCCAGCGTGGCTTTGAGCGCCTTCGCCATTCCGATGGCCGGCTGGCCATCAAGGTCACCGGCAACGTGATCGAAGCCCTGGCCAACGCCAATGCGATCCGGGCGGAATTGAGCGCTACCGTCCTGCCCGACATCAAACGCCGCTATCCGGTGCACTTCGAGTTCACCGGCCAGGCCGAGGATCAGGCCGAAACCCTTAAAGACATGGTCACCGGCCTGGTTTATGCGTTGGCCTTGATCTATGTCGTGCTGGCCTGGGTGTTCGGTTCCTATGGCTGGCCGCTGGTGGTCATGAGCATTATTCCCTTCGGGATCGTCGGCGCTTTGTTTGGTCACTGGGTGATGGGTATCGATCTGACCATCCTGTCGCTGTTCGGCCTGTTCGGCCTGTCTGGCATCGTGGTCAACGACTCCATCATCCTGGTGGTGTTTTACAAGGAACAGCGCGCCGAGGGGATGCCCGTGCAACAAGCCCTGACTGAGGCCGCCTGCCAGCGTCTGCGCGCGGTGCTGCTCACCTCTCTTACCACCATTGCCGGCCTGACCCCCTTGATGTTCGAAACCAGCATGCAGGCCCAGTTCCTGATTCCCATGGCCACCTCCATTACCTTTGGGCTGGCCTTCACCACCGGACTAGTCCTGGTGTTCGTGCCGACCTTGCTCAGCCTGTGGGAAGAGCATCTGGCCCGACGCAGCGATTTTCACGCGCCGCAACCGCCACCCGAGCCGCTGATCGCCGCCCGCCATTAGGCCACCGCGCGCCGCCAGACCTGCGGGATAGGCAACAGCGCGAATCCTGAACCGGGCGCCAGATCCAGAAGCCGGTCCAGCGACCGCGAGGCAGACCGCCGAGCATGATTTCGGGCACCTGGCCCAGGGCGCGAGCGGCCATGAAAACCACGGTGCCGGCAAACATGCGGCAACGGCCAGGCACATGCCACGCTCGCCAGAGACACCCGGCGCCGAGCAGCGCCTAAACAAGGCCCGCGGCGCCGATGAAGTGTGCGATGGGGTGCCGGGCACCGGCAGATCCGGCCCGTCTCGTGGCCAACCAGCGTAAGCGCAGCAGCCCGCATCAACTAACCCGCATCCGTCACCAATAAGAAGGCGGAGTCGCCTTAATCCCTTACAATTCAATTGTCTAAGTCGAATTGAGGGGGCGCTCCGCCGTGACAGAATGTTACCAAGGTCGGCTGCGGTTTGGGCGGGTTGATCGACGATCG
>JBFIIN010000185.1:0-6988 GCA_041601225.1 Oceanococcus sp. | reverse complement strand
GGCCGCCGAAGACGTTGCCATTAGGATTGAGGTCGTTGGGGAAAACCTTGTAAATTTGTTCACTGACCGCTGAGGCAGCCACCGTTTTTGCGGCGTCGTGCCCTGTAGATGGTTCGGCATTCATGCTGCGCCCTTTGCGAGTTCAATGGAACGGGGCATGATACGAGAGCATCGCACCCGCCGCTTGCCATGCTGCGCGAAACGCGGCATCAGACGCCTGAACCCTTACCACGTCGCCACACCGAAGAGGAACGGGTGATCCGGGGTTCAGACCAACCCCCGGGTGGTGCCGACATCGCGAGCTGAGGTCCGCACGGCGCCCGATGACCGCCCGATGGATCATGTCGACGCGCGGCGGACCACCTGCGACCGGTCAGGGACATTTCGGTTCTGCCTCGGGCGAGACCGCGTTCAGCCACTGACCCGCTTGTAAGGGCGGTAGTCCGGGGTCCAGAAATTTCGCTCGATGTTCGCCGCCAGCAGCTCGTCGGACACCTCCAGAGCCAGTCCCTGCTGCTGTGCGACCTTGGCGACAGCGAACGCAATCTTGCGGCTCAAAAGGGCGATTTCTCGCAAGGGGGGCAACAGCGGGCTGGCATCACTGCCGGCACGCGGAGAGGCATCGGCGAGCGCCGCACTGGCCGCCATGACCATCTCTTCACTGATGAGTCGCGCCTTACTCGCCAGGACCCCCAGGCCAATGCCCGGAAAGATATAGCTGTTGTTGCATTGCGCAATCGAGTGGACCTTCCCCCGATACTCCACCGGCGGGAACGGACTGCCGGTAGCGATGATGGCCTGCCCGTCCGTCCACTCGATGATCTGCTGCGGGGTCGCTTCAACCTGCCTGGACGGGTTGCTGAGCGGGAAGATAACCGGCAGTTCGGTATGCGCTTTCATGGCACGGATAATCTGCTCGGAAAACAGACCCGGTTTCCCGGACACGCCGATCAGGATATCCGGACCGGCACCGTGAATCACCTCCAACAAGGTGGCGTAGTCACCAGCGCAGTGCCAAGCAGCCAGGCCCGACCTGGATTGCACCAGATTCTGCTGAAAATCGCGCAGCCCCGGCATGCCTTCAGTGAGCAGACCCAGGCGATCCACCATAAAGACCTGGGCGCGCGCGCCGGCTGGGTCCGCACCTTCCCTGACCATCTGCCTGATGATCTGCTCGGCGATACCGCACCCCGCCGACCCGGCCCCGACGATCACGACGCGTTGCTCTGACAGGCGGGCGTTTCGGCCCTTGCAGGCCGCCAGAATACAGCCCACCGTCACCGCCGCCGTACCCTGGATATCATCGTTGAAGCAGCAGACCTCATTTCTGTATCTGCTCAAGATAGGCATGGCGTTTGACTGGGCAAAGTCCTCGAACTGAATCAAGACCCCTGGCCATCGCCGCTGCGCCTCTTTTACAAACAGATCCACAAATTCGGCGTATTCGGGAGGCGCTATGCGCTTGTGCCGTGAACCCATATACATGGGATCACTCAGCAGCCTTTCATTGTTGGTCCCAACGTCAAGCATGACCGGCAGCGTATATGCCGGGCTGATGCCGCCACAGGCTGTGTACAACGACAATTTGCCAATGGGGATTCCCATTCCGCCGATGCCTTGATCCCCCAGGCCCAGGATACGCTCGCCGTCGGTCACGACAATGACCTTCACTTTGCGCTTGGTGGCGTTGCGCAGAATATCCTGCATATGCTCACGTTCCGCATACGCAATAAACAGCCCCCGCGAGCTCCGATAGATATCTGAAAACTGCTCGCATGCATCACCAACGGTCGGGGTATAGATTATTGGCATCATTTCTTCTATATGCGACTCAACAAGCCGGTAGAAAAGCGTCTCATTGGTATCCTGTATGGAGCGCAGATAGATGTGCTTGTTGATCGGGTCGGCAAAGCTGAAGTACTGCTTCACTGCCCGGCTCACCTGCTCCTCGATCGTTTCGTACCGCGGCGGCAACAAGCCATTCAGATTGAACGCCGCGCGCTCCCGCGCATCGAAGGCGCAGCCTTTGTTGAGTAATGGTGTTTCGAGCAGGGCCGGGCCCGCATGGTGAATGTAAAGATAGTCAGGAACTGCGCTTTTCTTGGCTGTCATAAACGATTTGACCAGACCCATGTCGCGGCCCGTTCGACGATATCGACCGCAGCGGTCCAGGCGCCATGTTGGGCGTTGTTGCGGTAAATGTGCTCGCGTCGACACGCGAGCCCCCAGTTAAGCGGCACGGAATCATGTTGCACCATTCCGTTGTGTCCGACCACCGAGTCGCAGCTTACGCTGCCGCGAGTCCCGTCTTTGAATCCCAGCCGGAAATTCCCGGATTGATGCATCCGGAGCTTGCATGCCAATCACCTTCTGGCGCGTTAGGGCGCGTTAGAAGTTTGCAATGATTCTGTCCGGCATCGATCTCACTCAGGCCTTGGTCGATGCCAATCGGGTGCGCGCCGGGCTCGCGAATCTCAACCAGCATTTCCACGGCACGCCGGTCACGATCACCGCATCCTGCGGCCTCGCTCAATCTGGGCCGGCTGATCGGGCCGACCATACGCAGCCAAGTCAGCGGGGCGAAACTGCTGCCGCCCGGCCTGCGGTCCGTGCGGCGCCGGGCTTCAGATCTCCAGCTCGCGAAATTTCTGGCGGAGGCTGTACTCTTCAGAGTGGAAGTAGGCCTCCAGATCGCGCAGGCGCCGGTCGATACGCCCGAACCGCTCCCGCACCGCAGCCGACGAGGCCCGTGGCCGAGCCGGCAGATCCTCGGCGTCAAATTGCCGCACGTCCAGCCTGTCCCTGGTCGGCAGCACATAAGCCGCCGCCAGGTACACGAGCAGGGGCCAGCCGGCAGCCACGACCGCAATGAACAACACGATGCGGACCAGTTGCGGGCGCCAGCCAAAATGCTCGGCCACGCCGGCACACACGCCGAACAGCAGGCCGTTCTGAGGCACGCGGTACATATCTTTCCAGCCCTTTGCAGAACTCATGATTGTTTTCTCCATCCGGGAACGTCGGAATCGAGGATTGACTCAACCGCGTCCAGGCGCTCCTCGAGCTGGCGCCCCAGCGCATCCAGATCGCGTACCGCGTCCTGTTGATCCGCCGAGACATCGCTGGCTGCATTGGCCAGGTGCTTGCGACGCCAGACCGTAACGTAATGCAGGATCAGCCATAAGGGCGCGACGATCACTATCATCAGCACGACCAGCAGTTCGAGTATGCCCTCCACGCAACGTCTCCAATCAGTCTTTCGCTTGCGGCTCGCCCGAGCCGGCCACTTTGGCCCGCAACCTGGCCAGCTCGGCTTCCACCGATTCGTCGGCTTCCAGTTCCGCGAATTCCTCGGCCAGGCTCCTGCCCTCGCCCAGATCTTCAGCCTCGACTTGCGCTTCGAGAGAGTCGATACGCCCCTCATAGTGCTCAAACTTGGTGAGCGCATCGGCCAGCCGGCTTTCATTGACCTGCCGCTTGGCTTTGAGTCGGGTGGTCGCGTTCTGCCGACGCATGATAAGGGATTTCTGACGGCTCTTAGCGTCCTTGAGCTTGATGTTCAGTTTGCTGACATCCGCATCCAGCTTTTCCAGTTCGCCGCGAATGATTTCCTGCTCTTCCGCCAGCAGGATTTTCTTTTCGTCCAGCTTGGACTTGTACAGCAGCGCGGCTCGCGCCAGATCTTCGCGCTCCTTGCGGATCGCCAGCTCGGCCTTGGCCTCCCACTCCGCCATATCCTTGTCCAACTGCACCATTTCGCGTTCCAGCGCCTTGCGCCGGGCGATCGAACGGACCGATGTCGAGCGCACCTCGACCAGGGTATCCTCCATTTCCTGGATGATGAGCCGAATCATCTTCTCCGGATCTTCGGCCTTGTCCAGCATCGAATGAAGATTCGAGTTGACGATATCGCTCAATCTTGAATACACACCCATGTTCATGTCCTCCGATGATCGATTAACTGTGGGGCTCAGACGACTCATCCCGCAGGGCGCGCAGACTATCCACCGGCAGTATCGGCGTTACCTGGGCCGCGAGAGAGCGTGAGATTTCGAGCTTCAGCTGATCCAGCGCAGCAAAGCCACCCGACCGGATCTGCTGTGTCAATTCCTGGGTGATCTGCCAGCGGGTCTGAACCTCGTCTGCCGACGCGACATTCGCGCTCAATATCAGTATCCCGCCTATCAGGATGTCATTCATTGCTTGCTCCGTGTTGCCCTGTCTAGGCCTTCTCTGTTCCAAGGAGCGTGCCAAACTGCGGAGAAAATGCAGTCTATTGTTTTTGCGAATGTTTTTTGTATGGCGGCCGCCTGGCGACCAGGGTGCATTGGCGAAACATGCCAATGTTTGGTCATTTTTCCCAAGCCGGAGTATAAAGACCATCATGCCCCACGAACTTCAAGCACTGATTGGCCAGGCCGACTGCTTCATGGCGGCCATCGAGCGCGTTTCACAGCTCGCCGAACTTGCAAAGCCCGCGCTGATCATCGGCGAGCGCGGCACCGGCAAGGAACTGATCGCGGCTCGACTGCACTACCTCAGCAGTCGATGGGAGGCGCCATTCGTCAAACTCAACTGTGCCGCGGTCAGCGAAGAGCTGCTTGAGTCCGAGCTGTTCGGGCATGTCACCGGCGCATTTACCGGCGCGAGCAAAGGTCGTCTGGGGCGGTTCGAAATGGCCGACGGCGGCAGCCTGTTCCTGGATGAGCTGGCCTCCATGTCCACCCGGCTGCAGGAAAAATTGTTGCGGGTGATCGAGTATGGTGAATTCGAACGTCTGGGCTCCAGCGAAACCCTGCGGGTCGAGGTTCGCCTGATCGGCGCAGCCAATGTGGATCTGCCGGAAATGGCCGCTCAGGGCAAGTTCCGCAGCGACCTGCTCGACCGCCTGTCATTCGATGTCATCACGCTTCCGCCCATGCGTGAGCGTCGCGAAGACGTCGCGGCGCTGGCCCAGAAATTCGGCGAAGACATGGCCAAGGAGCTGCGTCACGAGCTGTTCCCGGGATTTACGCCCCGCGCTCTGGCCGCGCTGGAGGACTATGGCTGGCCGGGCAATGTGCGGGAGCTCAAAAATGTGGTCGAGCGGGCCGTTTACCGCCACGGGGGCCGCGCACAGCCGATTACCCGCATTCAGTTCGATCCCTTCGACTCACCCTATCGGCCGCGCGCTGCCGGCGCCTCCGCGGCGCGTCAACCGTCCGACCCGGCGCCCGCCTATCCTTTCGAGTTCAAAAGCTGGGTCGAGCAACATGAGATCAAAGTGCTCAACAAGGCCCTCCGCGACCATCAGTTCAATCAGCGCCGGGCAGCCAAGGCCTTGCGCCTCAGTTATGATCAGCTGCGTGGCTACATCCGCAAATATGATCTGACTGCGGCCAACGAGTAAGTTCACCTTTTCGAAGACGAGACCATGCCCCACCTACCTGCTTTCAAAGCCTACGACATTCGCGGCCGCCTGCCCGATGAACTGAATCGCGATCTGGCTTACCGGATTGGAGTCGCCTACGCCGAGCTCATCGGCGCCCGACGCATCGTCGTGGGTCAGGACTGCAGGCTCTCGAGCCCGGATCTCACCGATGCCCTGACCCTCGGGCTGCAGGACTGCGGGATCGAGGTCCTGGACATCGGAATGTGCGGGACGGAAGAAGTCTATTTTGCCTGCTTCCACTATGCACTGGACGGCGGCGTGATGGTCACCGCGAGCCACAACCCGCTGGATTACAACGGCATGAAACTGGTCCGGGAAGGCGCCCGGCCCATCAGCGGCGACACCGGACTCAAGGACATCGAAGCGCGGGTTGCCGGCTCCGACGCACGCTGCCCCGATCGTCGACCCGAGCGTGTGCCGCTCGCACACCGCGCCGCCTATGTGGAACATCTGCTGAGTTATGTGGACGTTCCGAACCTGCGCCCGCTGAAGATCGTCTCCAACCCCGGCAATGGCTGCGCCGGGCTGGTCATGGATGCCCTCGCGCCGCATCTGCCCTTCGAAATCATCCGGGTTCACCACCAGCCCGATGGGCATTTCCCCAATGGCATCCCCAATCCCCTGCTGCCCGAAAATCGCTCCGCAACGGCAGAGGCGGTCCGGTCCTCCAATGCCGACTTCGGGATTGCCTGGGACGGCGACTTCGATCGCTGTTTTCTGTTCGACGAACAGGGCGAATTCATCGAGGGCTATTACATCGTCGGCCTGCTGGCTCAGGCCCTGCTCCTGCAAAATCCCGGCGCAGGCATCGTTCACGATCCGCGCCTGACCTGGAATACCCTGGATCTGGTGCAACAGGCCGGCGGCCAGCCGCTGCTCTGCAAGAGCGGACACGCCTTCATCAAGGAAAAAATGCGCGCCGAAAATGCCTTGTACGGCGGCGAAATGAGCGCCCACCACTATTTTCGCGAATTCGCCTATTGCGACAATGGCAACATCCCCTGGCTGCTGGTCGCCGCCCTCATGAGCCGCAACGGCCAGCCGCTTTCGGCCCTGGTCAACGAACGCATTGCCAAATTTCCCTCCAGCGGCGAGATCAATCGCAAGGTCGCCGATGCCCAGCACACCATCAGCGCCTTGGCGTCGCACTATGGACCGCTGGCGCAGAGCGAAGACCGCACCGACGGCCTCAGCCTTGAGTTCGCCGATTGGCGGTTCAATCTGCGGGCCAGCAATACGGAGCCGGTCATTCGACTGAATGTCGAAAGCCGCGGCAACGCCGCGCTGATGCACCAACGAACCGAGGAATTGCTGGCCCGCATCGATTCCTAGCCGGCAGGTGTCCGGAACAGCCGCGGCATACCGTAATAGGGACCAGACCCCTTGCCGGAGTTCCGGGTGTTACAGTCTTCTTTGCGCAGCATCGTCGTTCCCCTCTGCGGTCTCTGACTGCTGAGTTCCGCTGCAGAGGGTTCTGTCATCTATCGCTATCAGGACGCTGCCGGCGCCTGGCATTACAGCGACCAGCGGCCGCTCCACCTCGTCGCACTTGTTGAG
>JBFIIN010000184.1:0-7042 GCA_041601225.1 Oceanococcus sp. | reverse complement strand
TGCGACGCCAGGCGATGCTGACATGACCCCGGACACGCAAGCCGGTGATCCGCTCACAACCGCGGCCGACCATCCCGTACTCCCCGCAGAGCCGCTGGTCTACGCCGACAGCGAAGTGAATCTACCGCCCCATATCGCCGGCGCCGAAGCGGCCGACGCGGATAACACGCCCATCAGCAATCCGATCAGCAACGCGGGCGCAACGCTAGGCCGGGTGCTGTTCTATGACAAGCGCCTGTCCGTCAATGACCGCGTCAGCTGCGCGAGCTGCCACCAGCAGGCTCACGGATTCGCCGATCCGGACCGACTCAGCCGCGGCTTCCAGGACGGCGAGACGGCTCGCCACTCCATGGGCCTGAGCAATGCCCGCTACTATGCACGCGGCCGCTTCTTCTGGGATGAGCGCGCAGCGACCCTGGAGGATCAGGTCTTGATGCCGATCCAGGATCCGGTGGAAATGGGCATGGATCTGACCCAGCTTGAAGCCAAGTTGAGCGCAACCGACTACTACCCGCCCTTGTTCGAGGCCGCCTTTGGCAGTCCGGAGATCGACCGCACCAGGATTGCTCGGGCCCTGGCCCAATTCGTCCGCGCCATGACCAGCTATCGCGCGAAATTCGACCAGGCATTTGCCGGCGGCGGACCACCCGATTTTGCCGGCACATTTACGGCCCAGGAACTACGCGGACAGCAGCTGTTCATGGGTCAGGGCGGTCCCATGCAGGGTCTGGGGTGCGTCCGCTGTCACGGCGGCAATGCGCAGATCAGCGACAACGTGCACAACACCGGCCTGGACGCCGTCACCATAGACGAAGGGGCCGGCAATGCCCGCTTCAAGTCCCCCTCGCTGCGCAATGTGGAAATGCGCCCGCCGTACATGCACGACGGCCGCTTTGCCACCCTGGAAGAGGTCGTGGAACATTACAACTCGGGCGTGCAGGCCCATCCGGATCTGGATCCCCGCCTGCGTGACCGCAACGGCAATCCGCTGAGATTGAACCTCGACCCAGCAGACAAGGCCGCGCTTGTTGCCTTCCTGACCACGCTGACCGACTTTGAACTCATGCGCGACGAGCGCTTTAGCGATCCGTTCACCAACGCCCCTTAGTCGAATTCACCAACAGCCGGATCGCGGCCCAGGCGATAAGTCATCACCGCATCCGCAAAGCCCTTGATGCGGCGACGGCGCTCGCGTTCCACAGCGGGCCTGCCGCCAGCTTCCCAAACCGCTTCGTCGGTGTAGATATCGCCATCCTTGGCCAGATCGCAGAGCCGTGAAGCCAGATTTACGGCAGGACCTATCGCCGCGTATTCGTAACGCGCGCGCTCGCCGACGATGCCCACCACCACCGAGCCGCTGGCCACGCCCACGCCCAGACCCAGCCGTGGGTCGTGGGTGTGGAGCACAGGACGGGTCTGCCTTTGCAACTGACGCGCCAGCTTCAGCGCACGCTGGGCGTGATCCGCATAGGCCAGGGGCGCGCCAATCAGGATCAACACACCATCGCCGGCCATGTCCTTGATCGTGCCGCCCACATGACCCGTGGCGCTGCCCACACTGGCGTAAAAATCGCGCAGCAGCCGCAGCACATCCTCAGGCTCATGCGCATCCGAATAGCGGCTGAAATTGCGGATATCACAACACACCACGCTGAGTTCCAGGCGCTGCTTGGCCATGGCATTGCGCATGCCCTTCTGGCGCACCATCGCGGCCACCTGCGGGGCCAGGAATTGCGCCATGAACAGGCCGCGGGCGCCTTGCAGATTGTGATAGCGCAGCGCACCGATCAAGAAGATCACTTCGCCCAGGGCGATCACATGGGGAGCAATCTCATCGGGCAGCGCCAGCGATACCGCGAACAGGGGCATCAGCGCCATCATGGTGGTGATGCGCGCGGCTTCGGCCTTGTCGGGCCGCCGCCGCAGCAGCATACCGCCGGCCACAAGGACCAGCACGGTAGCCACCGTCCAGATTGCAGCGACGATCTGAAATTCCTGACTGAATTCAGCACCTGGACTCAGGGCGCCCGCCAGATCACAGGCTCGCAATCCAGGCGCCGTGGCCACCAGCACGGCATAGCCCAGGATCAACAGTTGCGCGCTGCGTATGAGTATCTGACCCCAGCGCACCACGACGACCGAGCCTATGGTGCGGCCAACGCGCAGACCCCATTCGGTACCCGCGAAGAAACCGGCGGCGTCGATAAAACCCAGGCCGTGCGCCCAAATCGGGAATGTACAGGCCGCACCGTAGCCGCGTGCATAGACTGAGGCCACGATATTCAGGCCCAGGGCCACCAGGAACAAGCCCAGCGCCAGACTGGCAGGGTTTTTGTGGTCGGTGAGCCACACCGCGGCGCCCAGACCCACCGCGATAATCGCGACGACTTCAAAGCCTACGAATTCCATGACGGCATGGTATACGCAGAAGGGGGAGCACGGCCGCCCCGCTGCCGGCTCGCTGTCCGGATAGGGGATCAATCCGCGTTCTTCTCAGTGTCACCCCACATTGCCGGAGACCGCCCATGCTGCTTTACCAAGACGCCTCGAATCGCTACCTCGCGCTGCCCGAAGAATTGCGTTTTTCGGCCACTAACGGCTATCGCGCCTGCTATGGTGGCAAACCGGTGCCACGCATCATCTGCGAAGCATTCGTTCGCGAATCCGGTGGCTGGCTGCTGGATTCGATCAGCTGAATCCCGGGCCCTTACCGCAGATCGAAGCTCACGCCCGTCAAGCGTTCGGACTCGGCCCATAAGCGCTCCTGTACCTCGGCGTCCAGCGCGACCTTGGCGGGCCTGACGAGCACTGGTGGACCGGCGAACTGGCCGAAACCTGCGGGGCCATAGAATCCGCCGGATTCCGCGCTGGCATCGGCCGCCGCAAAGAGCAAGGGCCAAGCCCCATGCTCGGCATCCTGGCCAAACCAGCGCATCGCCAGGCTCTGCGCCCAATCCTCCAGCCAGTCGCGGACATGCAGATGTTCCTGCTGCTGCCGATCCTGGCCGATGGCCGTTCGCGCAATGCCCGGATGGGCCGCCAGACTGTGCAAGCGCGATCCCGCGGCCTGCGCACGCCGGTGCAATTCCAGCGCAAACATCAGACAGGCCAGTTTCGCCTGGCTATATACCCGCAAGGGCCGGTAGCTCCGGGCGGACTGCAGGTCCTCAAAATCAATGCGTCCCCGGGCGTGGACGATGCTGCTCACGCTGACAACGCGTGGCGCTGGACTACGCAGCAAGGCGGGCAGCAGGCGACCACTCAGGGCGAAATGTCCCAGATGGTTCAGACCGAACTTGAGTTCAAACCCATCGCGGGTCGTGGCGCGCTGGGTGGGCGGGAAAATGCCAGCGACATTGACCAGGATGTCGAGCGCCGCGCGCGCGCTGAGCAGCCGGTCCGCAAAGGCCTTCACCGAACTCAGGTCCGCCAGGTCGAGCAGCTGAAATTCAAGGGTCGCGGCGCAGTGCTGACGAATCTCCGCCGCCGCCGTCTCGCCACCCGCCCGGTTGCGATCGGCCAGAATCACATGCGCACCCCGCCGCGCCAGGGCGCTGGCCGTCGCGCGCCCCAGGCCGCTGGCCGCACCCGTGACGACCGCGCGCCGACCGCTGAGGTCGGGGAGCTGGTCCGGTGTCCAGCAATCGCCACCCGTCATCTTGGTCATCAGCATCTTCCGTGCAACAGCTACCTGAGCTACTCAACTCAGACGAGGCGCGCTTTCAGCCCGCAAGCTGTAGTGTGCCCGAAGCCTTCAACAGAAAGGCAAGCCATACACCTGCCGCCTGGAGACCTCGAAAGTGTGGAGCACAACACCGAGCTTGCGAGCTGCCACTGTCGCCTTGTCGAGCTGGCCATTCGCCTGTATCTATCCGCTCGTCTCCATGGCCAGCGATGATGGCGATTCCAGCCAGGAAACCATCACCCTTCCGGCTGAGACGACGACGATCCCTCCTCAGCATCGGGGCCTGGAAGAGATCGTGGTCACCGCCCAGAAGCGCAGTGAATCCCTGCAGGACACGCCCATTTCCATCCAGGCCTTTGGCGCTGATCTGCTGGCACAACGCGGCATCGACAGCCTGGACGACCTGTTGTCCAACGTCCCCAATCTGACCATCGAGACTTTCCCCACCCATAACGCCACCTTGCGTATCTATATCCGCGGGGTGGGCGTGCACGATGCCCAGCTCACCCAGGACCCGGCGGTCGGTATCTATATCGATGGCGTTTATGTCGCGCGTTCGGTCGGACTGGCGCTGGACGTCGCCGATCTGGAACGCATTGAGGTGCTGCGCGGACCGCAGGGCACGCTGTATGGCCGCAATACCACCGGCGGCACGATCAATCTGATCACCCGCCGTCCCCATGCGGACAGCTTCAGCATGCAGCACCGACTGGGGCTGTCTGATCGCAAGGGCGTCCTGGCCCGCTCGTCCATCAACCTGCCGCTGGGCGACCGGCTGGCGGTCAAGTTCGCCGCGCTGGGCTCGCGCCGTGACGGCTATGTTGAGAACACCGGCCCCGGCCATGATTTTGGCGACCGCGCCGAGACCGCGCTGCGCTTTGACCTGCGCTGGGGCCGGCCCGGGGAGCTGCTGGCGGACTACGGTTTTGAATGGTCCGACATGGATTACACCAACCAGCTGTTTCAGGCCACGGCCTTGCCCGAGACGGACAAGGGCACGGGCGAGTTCATCAAACCGGCCGCGGTCGCCCGCACCACCTACTCCACCCGGCGGCTGGACGCACTGGCCACCGGCGCGCCGATGGAGGAATCCGGCAGCCGCATCGAAGGCCACACACTCACGCTGGCCCTGCCCTTCGGCCAGCAGGAGCTCAAATACATAGCCGGCTACCGCAGCCTGCTGGATCGCGAGTATGCGGATCTGGGCGGCGGCGCCGGCTCCACCGAATTCCGGCTGGATAGTCACGTCTATGATGGCCCGGCCGCCGACGCTGCCAATGGTGGACCCACCCCGCTGGTTATCCCCACGGTGACGCAATCCCAGTGGTCACATGAACTGCAATTGTCGGGTGATGTGTGGAACGGCGGCTTGCGTTATGTCGCGGGCCTGTATTACTTCCGGGAAACCGGTGTCGAAGATCGCCACCGGCTCAACCATCAGTTCAGCGCCGGACTGGCGCCCGAGCAAATCAACCAATTCGGCCTGAGCGATGTGCTGGCCACCACCAACAACGCCCGCCTGGTCCAGTTCGTGGATTTCTGGTGGAGCATAGAAAATACCGCGCTGGCCGCCTTTGGCCAGGCGACCTGGACGCCCAGGGTGCTGGACTCGCGGCTGCACCTGACGCTGGGCTACCGCCACTCCGAAGATGAGCGCGCCGCGGTCAAGTTCCGTATCACCGACACTTATCTGGAACTGCTGGAGCCTGGTGGCCAGGGCACCGCGAGCCTGTTCAGCAGCGCCGAAATGTTCGACTACGTGCCGGCCTCGCGCAAATTCTCCGATGACTCGGTGTCGACCATCGTCGCCTTCGACCTGAGCGAGTCCGTGAACCTCTATGCCAAATCGGTGGAGGCCTACAAGAGCGGCGGCTTCAATGTGCGGGACCCGCATATCTCCGGCGACTCAGCGGGGGCCGAGGACTACGGTTTCGGTTTTGTCGACGGTTTTGATTCCGAGCAGGTGCAGTCCTATGAACTCGGGCTGAAAAGCGAATGGCTGGACCGGCGCCTGCGCATCAATGCCGATGTGTTTTCCACCGAGTACCGGGACATGCAGATCAACTTTCTGCTGCCTGCGACCATCGCCGATACCAAGACCCGCAACGCCGGCAAGGCGCGCATGCGGGGCCTGGAAATCGACACCACCTGGCTGATCGCCCCAAACCTCACCTTGTTGGCCGACTACGCCTATCTGGACGCCAAGGTGCAGGAAGTGATCGACGAGGTCAGCGGTGAAAATGTCGCCCGCTTCTATCCCTTTCCGTCCGCGCCGCCCCAATCCTGGGTTGCCGCCATCGACTGGCAATTCCTGCAGCGGGACTGGGGCCAGTTGCGCGCCTATCTGTCCTACAACTACACCGGCGAACGCATCGGCGTGGTCATCACCGAAGAACGCCGTGGTCTCAATACGATTCCCGCCTATGGACTGATCAATACCCGGCTCACCCTGTCGGGCCTGCGGCTGGCCGGCGGCGAGCTCGAACTGGCGCTGTGGGGACGCAACCTCAGCGACAAGGTCTATCCGATCATGGCCATCGACAACACGCCGCAGACGGATCGTGGGGTGGTTTGGGGTGAGCCCTTGAATGTAGGCCTGGATATGGTTTATCGGTTCAATTGATACTTTGCGTATCACTGAGCTTCGACAGCTTCTTGTCGAAGGTTCCGACCGGTGTGTGCCCCGCATCGCGCGCCGCGGCAACGAGCAAACAGTCGCTGAAACTCACACCGCGATGCGCTCCAAAATCTACCAGCGCGGCACGAACGAGCTCTGAATCTTGCAGAACAAGCTTTTGGTGCTCGAGTAACATCGAAATTGCCCGCAACTGGCGCAGCTTGCTCAGCGCATAAACTGATTCGAGCACCCAGACACTTTCGGCCAGTACAAGCGTCGAAACCCAAGCTCCAGCGTCAACAAACTTTTCCGCCAACGCAGTTTGCTTGTCGTCATCGCGAGCCAGCAGGCGAACAACGACGTTGGTATCAACGGCGCGCATGCTTTTGTTTCAGGTGCCGGCGAATTCCTTCATCCATGGCCTCAATTGAGTTCGATTCTGGCTCTGAATTGAAGATCGCGTCATGGATGTCTTGCGACGAATAGCGCGATGCCCGCCGAACGACAACCTCGCCACCCAACTCAGACCACTCAATGCGCGCACCAGGCGCCAAGCCGAGCCTACGGCGAACCGCAGCCGGCACAGAAATCTGCCCCTTGGATGTAATCTTGGATTCGGTAGGATCCATAGCAGAATAATTCCTTACCTCGGTAAGGAATCAGAATAGCGCGGGCACTTGGCGACCGCAATGCGCGCTGGTGCCTGGTGCCAGAGAATTGCGCTTCCGCGCAGGCGGACC